>JBBDJQ010000001.1:0-143009 GCA_040879765.1 Candidatus Pacearchaeota archaeon
AGGTTAAGTCGTCACAAGGTATCTGTAGGGGAACCTGCAGATGGATCACCTCCTATATAAAGAAAATAAAATTAAAATCATTTTCTTGAGGGCTACTAAGTCTTACATTGCGATTAGCCATACGCTTCGGCGCAGAGCATCTCTCCGAGATGTCCGTGGATAATCGCTTTATATTTAATCATTAAACTTAAAAACTACAGCGCCGATAAAATTAAAATCGGGATTATTACGATTCGCGTTAGAGCAAATTAAGGAAAGTTGCGCGAAGGAAAATGTAATTGTCCTCGCTGGGCCTGTAGTCTAATGGTAGAATACCTCGTTTGCACCGAGGAGACCCGCGTTCGACTCGCGGCAGGTCCATTTTTCTTGGACAAAAAAATAATCGAAATAAATCAATGGTAAATAAAAGAATGAAAATAGAAAATGAACCAGACCCGAGCTCAAAGAAAAGTATTAGCAGAGCATATTCGCAAAAACGAAAAAGTAGCAGAGCATGCAGGAATTCTAGAAGTTAAAGTCGAGGGTGAAAACACAAAACCATTCAGTGTTGAGAGAGTTATT
Source organism: Candidatus Pacearchaeota archaeon (assembly GCA_040879765.1). Taxonomy (GTDB): domain Archaea; phylum Nanobdellota; class Nanobdellia; order Pacearchaeales; family GW2011-AR1; genus JBBDJQ01. The sequence continues at coordinate 562 of JBBDJQ010000001.1, forward strand.
AATGGAGGGATTCGTTATGAAATTTCTCCCAATGGAACTGAATTATCAGGTTATATTTCCGGTATTCTTTTTCCAAATGAAAGTTTAATGAAATATCATGCAAAAATAGAAGCCGAAAAAATGTACCATGTTCCTTGGTACAAATTCACAATGAGACACCCAGAAATTAATGTTAATTTCAAAGAATCTCCTGGAACAGAAATAGCTCAAAAAAGATATGGTAAATGTAGAGCCGAAGCATTTCAAGAATATGGGAAAAAACAAAATGAAAAATTTAATTGATATAGTTAAAGAAAATACTGGGAATATTGTCGGAACGATAATTGGAGATAAAGCAAGAGTTGTTTATAGAGGTAGCGACGGAAAAAGACATATTGAATATAATGATGTTAAAGCTATGAGATCTTCTGGGAGACAGAAAAAACTATATGATTTATGGAGAAATCATGCTGAAATTCTCGAAACGGAATTAATTGAAATTTGGTCTGGAAGAAATATTTACCCTTCGCCATTGCAAACTTTCTTTGATTACAATCAGAAAATTACTGAAGAAAGGTATGGCAAGGAAAAAATTAGAAAAGGAATTCCTGTCAATAAAGGAGGGATTTGTTAAGCAAGACGTTTACAAGAAAAATTTAAAGAACCTAAATAAATCTCTTTCCAAACAGCAAAAAGGTTTAAAAACACAAATCACGAAGAAAATTCATAAATAAACTAAAGACATCGTTATAAAATCGTAATCGCAAACAATTTCATAAATCATACTCAACAAATGAGAAATGGTGTGTTAAAATCTTTGGCATATCATGTTGAGAACATCACGTTCAATGAGATAAGTACTAACGGAATATCTTTCAACAAACATTCTACTGTTATACTGTTAGATGGATAGCTTGGTTTTGGTAGATGAGGCGTGGCAAGCTGCGAAAAGTCATGGGGAGTTGCATGCAAACTTTGATCCATGAATACCTTTATTTCTGAGAAGAACTTACGCCGGGAATTGAAACATCTTAGTACCGGCAGGAAAAGAAAACAATAGTGATGCCCTTATTAGCAGCGAGCGAAAAGGGCCAAGGGCAAACCGAATCTGTCTTTGAAAAGAGATTAGAGATGTGGTGAGTATGAATACCTAAGTTGCCGACTCAAATTTTTCTGGGAAGGAAAGCCTTAGAGGGTGATAGCCCCGTAGAGGTAGGCGATATGGTGTTGCTCAAAGAGTAGGGCGTCCTGGATTGGGCGTCTGAATACCGTGAGAACCCTCGGGTTCTCGGGGCACAGAGAATCTTTGATTCTCAGTGTGGCGGGATTAACCGCTAACCCTAAACATAACCAAAGTCCGATAGTGAACTAGTACCGCGAGGGAAAGCTGAAAAGTACTCTTGGCAGAGTGTGAAAAGACTTGAAATCTAACAGTTAAAGATTGTTACGGCTCTAAGGAGTTGTAACGTACGTTTTGAAGAACGGGCCAGGGAGTTTACCTGCACGGCAAGGCTAACCAACTATGTTGGGTAACCGAAGCGAAAGCAAGTGTGAAAGCGCGTTAGTCTTGCGGGTGAGACCTGAAGCCAGATGATCTATTCATGGACAAGGTGAAGTCTTTCGAAAGAGAGATGGAGGCCTGAACCGTTGTTGTGTACATGCACTCGAATGATCTGTGAATAGGGGTGAAAAGCCTATCTAATTTGGCGATGGCTGGTTCCTGCTGAAATATGCCTACGTATAGTCTTGTTTAGTTTGTTAACGGTGTAAAGCACGGATTAGTTTTGCAGGGGCAAAAGCTTACGGAAACTTTTCCAACTCAGAAGCTGTTAATTGCTTAGAACAAGAATCAGGGTGTGTATGTAAGATACACTTCCGAGACCGGAACAAAGGAGACTAAAGTTAAGGTCCCAAAATATTTGCTAAGTGTAACGAACTCTGTTTGAGGTCTGAGACACTGGGGATGTAAGCCCAGAAGCAGCTATCATTTAAAGAAAGCGTAACAGCTCACCCATTGAGACCTTGAGCGAGGAAAATGGACGGGGCTCAAGCAAATTACCGATACTTTAGCGGCACACTTATGTGTGTTCGGGTAAGCAGGCGTACTTATTGTGACGAAGTTTTTCCGAGAGGAAGGATGGAACGATAAGTAATGAGAATCCTGGTAAGAGTAGGATGTGATTTCCGTGAGATACGGAAATGTCGAAAGAGCAAGGTTTCCTCGGCAATATATGTTAGCCGAGGGTTAGTCAGCACCTAAGTCGTCCCTTAACTGGAGACGACGATGGACAGCAGGTTAATATTCCTGCACCGATTGAATTTTTCAATATTTCGCTTCCGGATAAGTGAGCACTCGAAAGGGTGTTTGCAAGAAGAAAAGTGACGAGAGTAATTCTTAGACTCATTAGAATTCTTGTAACAAAATCATTGATTCCAGGAGCCAGTGAAAAGAGTATTGTCTGTGAATTCAATTGGCTGTACCCACAACCGGCACTGGTGCTCTAGCTGAGAAGGCTAAGACATGAAAGGCAAAACCGACCAAGGGAATTCGGCAAGTTAGCCCTGTAGCTTCGGCTGAAGGGGTGTCTATTTTTGTGTAATTGTTAAATTTTATGCATCAATAGATCTCAGTAACAAGGACGGCCCGACTGTTTACCAAAAACGTAGCCAAGTGCTAATCTGAAAAGACGTGTATACTTGGTGAGACCTGCCCAGTCGTGGTGTCTCAAACTCCTTTTCAAGGGAGCTAAGGCCCATGAAACGGCGGGGGTAACTATGACCCTCTTAAGGTAGCGTAATACCTTGTCGTATGAATTGCGACTTGCATGAATGGTTTAACGAGGTTGTCACTGTCCCTGGTTGGAGCCTTCTGAACATACCTCGTGGTGAAAAGGCCACGGACGCCTAGTGGGAAGCGTAGACCTTGTGGAACTTTACTGCAACTTGTTGTTGTAATTTTATTAAAGATGCATAGGATAAGTAGGAGCGTCGAAGCTGTCTTTTTGGAGGCAGTGGAGCAAAATTGTAATACTACTCACCTTTGATAAGATTGCTTACTCTTTATGGGAACAGCAGCAGGCGGGCAGTTTGACTGGGGCGGTGCCCTGTCGAAAACATATCGATAGGACCCAAAGATAAGCTCACCTAGCTTGGAAATCTAGGGTTGAGTGCGAAGGCAAAAGCTTATCTGACTGTATTCTGAAAAGCAAGGAATGCAGGGTGGAAACACGGGCTTAGTGAACCCACGTGCATTTTTAATAGATGCCGTGTCTGATAGAAAAGTTACCCCAAGGATAACAGGCTTGTCGCCCCCGATAGTCCATATTGACGGGGCGGTTTGGTACATCGCTGTCGGCTCTACCTATCCTGCGCGTGCAGAAGCGTGCAAGGGTGTCGGAGTTCACGCATTAAAAGGTATCGTTAGCTGGGTTAAGAACGTCGCGAGACAGTTTGTATGATATCTACTAGGTGTGTTATTGTCTGAGTGGAACAATCTCATAGTACGAGAGGAACTGGGTTTGGGTGCCTCTGGTGAGCAGTTGTCATTGGCAGGCTGCATAGCTACGCACTGAATGGATAAGAGCTGAATGCATCTAAGCTCGAAGCCATCCGCAAGACGAGACAATTAAAGCCGTCGAAAAACACGACGTTGATAGAGTTGCTGTGTACGCACGAAGGTTCGCCGACGTGTTCAGCAGACAACTACTAATAGCTTCACTTGATTGTTTGTAGAAACAAAATATTCCGTTAGTACTTATTGAGAAAATTGTCAATAGAAAAACCAAGATAGAATAATTCTTAAAAAGAAAAGGTTTTCTATTTTTATATGATTAGAATTAACTTTGAAAAAGGGATTCTTGAAGTTAGGAAAGGAAAATTACAATACCTTGAACATGTTTTTGAAGACAATCAATTAAAATTTTCTTTAATAGGTATTGAAGGAATTAGAGCGGTCGGTATAGAAGAGCGTTGGAATCCACAAATTAGTGATTGCTCTAATAAAGATTTTCAAGAAGCTTATGGAAACATTCCTTACATAAGTGTTGAAGGTTTGAACGGAACAGATTTAACTTATGACGATTCAACAGAAAAAATTAAAGGTTATGAAATAGAAGGAACTAAGAATTTTAGTTGGTAAATTAATTTAAAAAATTTTTATTAATATTAAAAATTTATTCCGCGTCTTTTAGTCTGGGATTAACTTTTTCTTTTGTTATAACTTTCCCAGTATTTTTATCACATCTTGCACAGAAATATGCTTTTTCATCTTCTGGCAAATTCGAACCCTTTTCAAAAATCTCTTTGCATTTCTTACATCTTACATTAATCATTTCTGCCATCTTTTTCATAGTAAATCAGATTACTTAATATTTTTGCTTCTTATAAAATCAATCACAATAATTCTTAAGAAATGAAATTATTCTAATCTTACATGGATGAATTTAGAGATGGAATCTTAGAAGTAAGAAAAGGAAAATTACAATACCTTGAACATGTTTTTGAAGACAATCAATTAAAATTTTCTTTAATAGGTATTGAAGGAATTAGAGCGGTCGGTATAGAAGAGCGTTGGAATCCACAAATTAGTGATTGCTCTAATAAAGATTTTCAAGAAGCTTATGGAAACATTCCTTCTAATCTTTTAAACAAAAAAGTTAGATTATATCAAGTAAGAAGAGGTAATGATTTATTTCAAATTTTAAAACAAGATAAAATTTTTGGGAGAGATAAAGAAATTTTTTCTGTAAGACAAAAAGATTATTTTTCAAATCAATCACAATAATTCTTAAAAACGAAAATTTACCTTAGAAATTATGTATGAATCTAAATTTGAAGATGGGACTATTGAGATTAGAGAAGGTAAATTAAGAGTTATTAGTTCTCATTTTGAGGATGGAAAATTTGCATATACGAATATGGGAATTGAGGGAACTGTCAGAATAGGTCAATCTTTGCAAGGATTCCCTGCAGATGAAAAAGAATCCCTTTCTGGAGAAACCCAAGAATTTTATGGAGCGGTTCCTTTAGAATTATACGGTGAAAGGATCAGGCTAGTTCAAGGAAGGTTCGGAAAGGGTTTAACGCAAGTTTTGTCTGGATTAAATAATCCCAACAAATTTAGAATATCCACAATGCAAGTAAATTACTTCTCAGATTAATTTTCTAAAAGTTTTATAAGATCATTAATCTTTATTCTTTGAATATGGCATTCAATATTGAAGCATTAATTTGGTATTTGCTTTTAATTGATAGTGTATTTGCGAATATATTTTCATGGTGCTGTTCCGTTAGTTACAAAAAGAAATTCAAAAAACTTACAAAAATTTTTCCAGCATCCAAAGGGTGGGCTTTACTCTATTTAGTATTAGTTCTATGGGTTGGAAGCGCATTGTGGAGACTGGGAATTCTTGGCTTTTAGTAAACTTTAAATACCTCTCTGAAGACTTATTTTTACTGTTAGAATGGTAGAAACTATTTCTAAGAGATATAAGTGTAAGGAGGAATTTAAGAATGAAAGTATATGTAGGGAATTTGCCCTTTAGTGTTGATAGCGAAAAGTTGAAAGAGCTTTTTGGAAGCTATGGAGAAATCGAAGAAGCGACAGTTATAGTTGATAAGTTTTCCCAAAGATCCAAAGGTTTCGGTTTTGTAACTTTTAAGGAAGATGACAGTGCTAAAAAGGCAATTGAAGAAATGAACGACAAGGATATCGAAGGTCGAAAACTTAAGGTTAATGAAGCTAAGCCTTTTGACCCAGATGCTCCAAGAAAACCTAGAAGCAATTTCGGTGGTCCAAGAAGATTCTAGTATTTAATAGAATCTAATTTTATTTTTTATTTTTTATTTTATTATGGGATTTTTAAAAGAGGTTATTTGCAAAACCTTTTTGCAATTTAAGATTCATTCTAATTCACTTCTGGGAAGTATGGAACCTTTTGTTACCACTAGTAAATTATATCAATAGAAAAATTTATAAACTGCAAATTAATAGAATTTACATGGAAAAAACAGATAATGATTTTAAGGAAAGGAAATTAAGTAACTTAGTTGGAAGAATTAATAAATTTGGTAATGGAAATAGGGCGAGACATTTAGTTCGTGTTCTAAATAAAGCATATGATTCTGGAAATCTTAATATTGATGTTTTAAGAAAAGATTCATTTGAAGGAATAGGCGCCTCTTTAAGTGGAATCTCTCATACAATAGACTATTTAAATTCTGAGGATAAAGAAAGTTTTACTTTTGACCAGGATTCTGGAGGTTGGGGACTTTATGAAAAATTGACTTCTGGAATTCACTCTGGTGATTCTGCTTTGCATTTTGCAATAATTGGTGGAGATGCAGAGGTTAGTGGAGAAGACTCAGGATGGTATGGAATCTTTAAGGATAAGGCTCAGGCTAGTGGAGTAGGTTCGGGATGGAATGGAATCTTTAAGGATAAATCTAAGAGAATCTAATTAATTAAATAAAAAAACTTAAAACCTCCCTCCTTCTATCGTAATTATAGATAAGAAGAATCAATATATTTTAATTGGAATTTTAATTCTCATTGTTCTTCCGGTGGTTTGGTACCTTTCATCTCCGCTGTTTATTGACAAGGTTGTTGATAAAGCAATCCTAAGTCTGAAATAGAAAATCAAGCGTTTAAATTCCCACAGAATATTTAGGAAACTTCATGAATGCTGATGCAGTTCACAAAGTTTCAGGAGAAGCGAAGGTAATTTCGCAAGACAATAAAAAATATTTGAGATTTGAAAATTTCCAATCGACAAATGGTCCTGACCTTTATGTTTATCTTTCAACAGACGAAGGAGCGGGCGATTTTGTTAATCTTGGAGAATTAAAAGGGAATTTTGAAAATCAGAATTATGAACTTCCAAAAGAGATAGGTTTAGAAAAATACGAGAACGTTTTAATTTGGTGTCAAGCGTTTAGCGTTTTATTTGGAAGCGCGGAAATATAAAAGATTTAAAAGCCCGAATCACCTAAACAGGCTATGAAAGGTGATAAATGTTATTTGTGGATTTTTGTTGCAATAACTTCCATTGTTGCAGTTCTGCATTTAGTTAGAGCCATTTTAGGATGGAGCGTAACAATCCATAATTTTGCTGTTCCTGTTTGGTTCTCTTATGTTGTTTTTGTGGTTATTGGTTTCTTGAGTTACAAGCTATATAATCACATCAGATAATGAAAAATTCTGAAGAATATTGGAGGAAAAAACTTTCTCCCGAACAATACCATGTTTTAAGAGAAAGAGGAACCGAGGCTCCTGGAACTGGAAAATTCTTACACAATAAAAAAACAGGGATTTATGCTTGTGGAGCTTGCGGAAATGCGCTTTTTGATTCTAAAACAAAATTTGATTCTGAAACTGGTTGGCCTAGTTTTTACGATGCCTTGTCTAAATCAGGAAAGTCTAGTGTTAAACTAAAAAAAGATTTTTCCATGATTCTTCCAAGGACTGAAGTGCTTTGTGCCAAATGTGGAAGTCATCTTGGGCATATTTTTTCAGATGGTCCAAAAGAAAAAACTGGAAAAAGATATTGCATGAATTCAATTGCTTTAGATTTTAAAGAAAAGAAAAAATGAAAACAGAAAAAGCTACATTTGCATTAGGATGTTTCTGGAAGCCTGACAAAGTTTTTTCAAAAACCCCTGGAGTTGTAGAAACCACTGTCGGCTATATAGGGGGAAAAGTAGAAAGGCCATTTTATGAAAATGTTTATTCTGGAAATACTGGACATGTGGAATCAATTCAAATAGAATTTAATCCAAAAAAAATATCTTATGAAAAACTTTTAAATATTTTTTGGAGAATTCACAACCCAACAACAAAAAATAGGCAAGGTTTGGATGTTGGAACGCAATATAATTCTGTAATTTTTTACCACAACAATAAACAAAAAGAAGAAGCAAAAAATTCTAAGAATGAAATACAAAAAAATTACAAGGAGAAAATTATTACTGAAATAAAAAAAGCTCCAAAGTTTTGGAAGGCTGAAAGGTATCACCAAAAATATTTTGAAAAGAAAAAAGAAAAACCTTTGCTTGAAAGATTTTTTGGCTTCCGTTGATAAGATTTTTAAACAAAAGAAATTTGATAATTAAAAGGAGGTAAAAAAATTATGACATTCACACCCGTAGAGATTATTGCTCTTGTAATGATAATTGGTGCTGCAATAAAGATTTTGATGCTTTTGATTAATCCTAAGACTTGGATGAATTTTACTAAAGATTTTTATTCAAATCCCGGGTTGGTTAGTTTTGGCTCTTTGATTTTAGCAGCCGTTGTTTTATACTATTTGTTGATGGAATTAACAATAGTTCAAATAGTTGCTACGACAAGTTTTGTTGCTTTATTAGTAATAGTTGGTATGGCTAGGTACATTCCAGACATAATGAAGAAGTTCGAAGACCAAATTAAGAAAGGAAATCTTTGGAAAGAAAACTTGCTTTACACAGTAATTTGGGTACTATTGTTAGTATGGGCGGCAAAAGAAATCTTTATGGTTTAAAACCAACCTTTATTTTTTATTTTTCTTAACATTTTTAAATAATTCTTTTTGATTCCAAACCATTAAAGCAACTGCCCCAATGATGAAAAGCCAGTCAACCAAGAAAGACAAGGCTAAAAAAATTAATGCCAAGAAGGATAAGAAAACAACTTTAGGATTTTTCATTTATAAAACTCCTGATAAAATCATTGCGGAAACTATAAGCAATCCTATGAATGTGATTTCTTTTTTATATTGGAATTTGGAGACTTTCTCAGAGAAATAAATTATTATTCCAACTTCAACAAAGGTCATTGCAAAAATTCCTAAAATTGCATAAAATGTCGATATTGTAGTTCCAAGGAAAAGTGAAGAATAAGCTACAATATCATCAATTAAAGTCATGAATACAATTAAGAAACTTATCAATAATGGTTTTAATGATACATGTATTGGAAACTTGCTTATTTTTTTAGCGTGACTTTTTACTTTTTTCTTTGGCTCTTTCCCATCAAACCATTCAAAATAAATTGATAAAGCAATAAAGATAATTGCCCCTGCAAGAATTTCCCTGTGATTGGGAATTCCTTTTATGAAAGATGCTAGAACAAAGGAAAATAGAATTGCGAGCGTTATTGCTAAAATAACTCCAATTGAGAAAGCTATTCTACCAAACTTTGTATCAGAAGCATTTGCAGCAACTGGGACATGGATCATGACATCATCAAATGCCGTCACCGCTTTAATGAAAACTCCTGAAATGAAAGGTTTCCAAAACATAGAGTATTGAATGAAAAAGTTTTTAAAAAGCTACTTATTTGATTTATTATGTTAGAAGGAAAAAAGGTTCCAGATGTTGTATTCAAGACAAGAGTTAGAGATGAATCTCTGGGCGGAGAAAACCCTTTCAAATGGCAAGATGTTAGCTCCAATGAAGTATTCAAAGGAAAGAGGATTGTGGTTTTTGCTTTGCCAGGAGCCTTTACACCTACATGTTCTTCAACACATTTGCCAGGTTATGAAAAGTTTTACGATGAAATAAAATCTCAAGGAATTGATGAAGTTTATTGTCTTTCTGTTAATGATGCATTTGTTATGTATCAATGGGGAAAACACCAAGGAGCTGAAAAAATTAAGCTTCTTCCTGACGGAAATTGTGATTTTACAAAAGGGATAGGAATGCTTGTTAAGAAAGAAAATCTTGGATTTGGTCCAAGGTCTTGGAGATATTCAATGGTTGTTAACGATGGGATTGTGGAAAAAGCATTCATTGAAGAAGGATTTGGGAATAACTGTCCAACAGACCCTTTCGAAGTTTCCGATGCTGAGACAATGTTGAATTATTTGAGAGAGAATTCTGGGAAATAAGAAAAGAGTAAATAATTGAGTGCAATAATTCTTAAGAAATTTTTGAACTTCTTTCTAAGTATGGAAGAAACAACATTTAGAAAATTAAATATTGAAGAAGTTAAAAACCTTCCAGTTCCTTTAGAAGAAAAGGTCACAGATGGCATCGTCTTGCTCCAAGAGGGATAGATCTAGCAATTTCAATGGTTAATTTAAAACACTCTGAAGATATGAGAGTACTAACAATTGCTATCTTTGATTTAACAGTGCTAAATATTTTTGCAGGAATAATTTTTGACTATCTTCTATCGTTTAGCAAAATCCTTTCCATAACGCTTTTAAATCCAAAAAATCTCTAATTTTCGTAAGTTGGGTAGTTAACTTCGGAACTTAGCTTTTAGATAAGCAAGAAGTCAGAAAATATGATTTCTAGTTCTGTGGAAGGTCCGCCCACCACAAAAGGTTATTCGCGAAAGCGTATTGTCGTGAGGCAAGGCTCTGTTACAGAAACGCCACAGCCTTTACTGAACTATGAAACATGCGTGGAGTTAAGATGTAAGGGATTTGATGAAACGATCATCCTGACCGGTGCAAGGCTATAAGCCGCTTAGTGGAATGTTAACAATTTCCGTTCGTCAAAGAAACGAGGAAATACAGAAGGTGGCCTATTCCCAACTTACAAACTTTTAAAAAACAGTTAGTTCTTTTTTCAAGTAAGGGAATATAGCTCAGCGGGAGAGCACATGACTGAAGCTCATGGTGTCCGAGGTTCGACTCCTCGTATTCCCATTGCGATTAGCCATACGCTTCGGCAAATTGTGCTAAAGCGAAATTGATTTCCTTTGCGATTAGCCATACGCTTCGGCGGGAAATAGGTGATTAACCCAATCCTAAAACTAGATTAAAGAAACTAATCCTGCAAGAATTGTCAAAATACCAAAACAAATTGCAAAGAATCCAAACTTAACTTTTCTTGAAAAATTCATAAGCAATTGAATTGTCACCAATCCAAAAAAGAAAGCGAAAATAAATCCAAAAAACATTTCTTTAACGAAAACTATATCTGAAAGATTTAAAATTACATTTCCAATTAACACAATTGGGAGAGACATTATGAAACTTAATTTTAATGCAACGGTTTCATCAAAATTTCTAAATAAAAAACCTGAAATAGTTAAACCTGACCTTGAAAGCCCAGGAAGAGCAGCAAACCCTTGCATCAATCCAAGAATTACTCCATCTTTATTATCTAAATGTAAAATTTTTCTATAACCTGCAGAACTTGTCTTTAATTGTAAGGAACCTGTAATTAATAAAAGAAAACCAACAATGAAATTAATGGTTGCATTTGTTAAGGGAATTTTTGTTATAGCAACTAATTCAAAAAAGTTCAAAATTGCCAGCCCAATGATCCCACTAATTAAGGTTGCTATGAAAAGGAATTTCAAAGTTTTTTTAGTTTCAGTATCTGCAGATTTGTAATTCCAAAGCCCCTTAGCCAAATCTCTGACTTCTTTTCTAAAATAAACCAAAGCTGAGAGAAAAGTTCCTAAATGCAAAAATAGGGCTTGACGAATAAATAAATTTAAATCCGTGCCTCCAAAAAAATTAGAATTTACAAGAAACAAAGCCCCTTCAGAACTTATAGGCAACCACTCTAAAACTCCTTGTAAAATTCCTAAGATTATTTGTTGAAATAATTCCATTCAATTAATACAATGTATCTAATTAAAAGTCTTTTGAATTAGAAATATTTATAAAAGAAAACTGTTTAGCAAGAGTAAATCAAATGAAAAAAGAAAAGAGGGCTAAAAAGAGTTTTGTTTGGAATGGTTTAAGAGTGGGTTTTTGGGTTATGATTGCTTCATTCTTCACAGGGTTCTTATTTGAAAATCAATCTATCTCAGTGTCAGCAGCCACAGTTACCCTTCTTTGGATTATTTCCAGTTTTTTTACATTTGTTGTTTCAATAATACATTTAACAAAATATAAAGAAAAGCCTTTTGCCATTACTGCTTTAACAATTTCATCTATAATGATTTTGTTTTTCTTTTTGAGCATAATCGTGGCTTTATCTAAATTAGATTAATCTTGCAAAATGATTTCTATAAAAAACCAAAGAGCGCAACTACAGATGTCTGTGGGAACAATTGTTACAATCGTTCTTCTTATGACTGTTTTAATTTTAGGCTTGGTTTTGACAAGAACTATTTTCACGAGTTCTGTTGAAAACATAAATTCCATAGACCAGTCTGTTAAGAATGAAATTAATAAGTTGTTCTCTGAAGATGATTCAAGGGAATTGATTATTTACCCCCCAACGAGAAATATTCAGGTTGAAAATGGAGAACAGGGGGGTTTTGGCTTCTCTATAAGGAATATTGAAAGTTCAGATAGGATTTTTAATTATGATGTGACTCATAGCAGTAATTCTTGTGGAATTACTCCTTCGGCTGCACAGAATTTAATGGTCCTTGGACAAAGTGGAAGCGGAATAAACATTAGGTCTGGAAATTCTCTTGATAATCCAATCCTTGTAAGATTTGATATTGGGCAAGCAGTTCCTGTTTGTAGTATAAGGTATAACCTTCAAGTAAGTGATCAAAGTGGATCAAACTTGGAAACTGTAAGTATTGATTTGAAAATAACTCCAAATTAAAAATTTAAAAAATCTTTTTTCTTTCGTTATTAATGAATTTAAAAATCTATAATACTTTATCTAGAAAAAAAGAATCATTCAAACCCATAAATAAAAACTCAGTTGGAATTTATTCTTGTGGCCCAACCGTTTACTGGTATCAACATATAGGGAATATGAGAACTTACATTATGAATGATGTTTTGAAAAGAATTCTTTTGTATGGAGGTTATAGGGTAAAACATGTCATGAATTATACTGATGTTGGACACCTTACAAGTGATGCAGATGAAGGAGAGGATAAAATAGAAAAAGCTGCAAAGAAAGAAGGCAAAAATGCCAAAGACATTGCAGAATATTATAGGAAATTTTTTGAAAAAGAAGCTAAAGAATTGAACATAATCCGGCCAGATGTTACGCCAAAAGCAACAGAACACATAAAAGAACAGATTAAACTTATAAAAATTCTTGAGAAAAAAGGGTTTGCATATAAGGCTTCTGATGGGATTTATTTTGACAGTTCTAAAATAAAAAACTATGGGAAACTTGGGAGAATTAACAAAGAAGAAATAAAAGCTGGAAAAAGAATTGCTGTTAAAGAAAAAAAGAATAAGACAGATTTTGCTTTATGGAAATTCTCAGATTCAAAAGAAAAAAGACAGCAAGAATGGAAATCACCTTGGGGGATTGGATTTCCTGGATGGCACATAGAATGCTCTGCCATGTCTATGAAATACCTTGGTTCCCATTTTGACATACATACAGGGGGAATGGACCATATCCCAGTCCATCATACAAATGAAATCGCTCAATCAGAATCTGTAACTGGGAAAAAATTTGTAAATTATTGGATTCACGGGGCGATGTTGAACTTTAAGGGAGAAAAAATAAGTAAAAGCTCTGGTGGACTTTACACAGTTACAGAATTAGAAAAAAAAGGATTTAACCCTTTGGATTTAAGGTATCTTTACCTAACTACACATTATAGGAAACCTTTAGAATTTAGTTTAGAAAATCTAGAATATGCAAAGAAATCTCTTGGCAGAATAAAAAATATAATTTCTAAATTAAAGGATGAAAAAGGGTCAAATAAGAGATATTTAAAAGAATTTGAAAAATCGATAAATGAAGATTTAAACATGCCAGAGGCTTTACAGGTTTTGTGGAGGCTTTTGAGAGATGAGGGAGCAAAAAGAAAATCCCATACAATAAAGGAAATGGACAAAGTTCTTGGATTGGATTTATTAAAAAATGATGAATTAAAGATTCCAGAGAAAATTAAAAAAATAGCTGAAAAAAGAAAGATTGTAAGAAAAGAAAAAGATTGGAAAGAATCTGATAAGTTAAGGGATGAAATTAATTCTTTGGGATATTTAATAGAAGATAATGGAGACAGTTATTTGTTGAAAACAAAATGATTTCTAGATACAGGAAATCAGTATTCATGGTTGCTTATGGAGAGAGCGAGAGTAAAATAAAATATTTGATTTTGAAAAGAAGATTTCATTGGAGAGGTTGGGAATTTCCAAAAGGAGGGGTTGATTTTCCAGAAAGCAAAAAACATGCTGTTAAAAGAGAAATAATGGAAGAAACAGGGCAAAAAACCCTGAAAGTAAAGGAGTTTAATTTCCATGGAAAATATAATTATAAAAGAAAGTTCCCAGATAGGAAAGATTTTCTAGGGCAGAAATTTTCACTATATGCAGTAGAAATCCCATATGGAAAAATAAAAATAGATGAAAATGAGCATTCAAAGTATATTTGGCTAGAGTATGAAGAAGCTAGAAAAAAAATTACATTTAGGAATCAAAAAAAATGCTTAGAAATTGTGCATGACTGGTTAACTAAAGACAAAGGTTTATTTAATAAAAAGCTTAGAAAATAAAATGAATTTTAGAAAAATTGAGTTAAATGGTATTAGACTTTTTCTTGGAAGAAATGCTGAAAATAATGATGAATTGATGAGAAAATTCAAAGATAAGAAAAATACCATTCTTCATACTGAGGCTTCTGGAAGCCCTTTCTGTGTTATTGAAAAATTAAAACCTTCAAAAGAAGAGATTTATAGTGCGGGAAGTGTTTGTGCAAAGTATAGTCAAGATTGGAGAAATAGGAAATCAGATATAGAAGTTCATATTTTTACAGGAAAAGACATTTCCAAAAGATTTTGGATGAAAAAAGGAAGTTGGAGTGTTAAAAATCTAAAAAAGATTAAAGTTAAAAAGCAGGATATTTTGAAATTTGAAAGGAGTTTAAAATGACAAGAGTAGGAAATTTGCAGATTGGAAAAAATGGAATCACAGACACATTAATCAAATCTCTAAAAGATGGTTTCAAAAATCATGATAGTATGAGGGTTTCTGTTTTGAAAAGCTTTACGAGAGATAGAGTTAAATTTAAAGAATCTTCGGAAGAGATTCTGGATAAATTAGGGAAAAATTACACTTGTAAAAAAATAGGATTTACAATAGTCATAAAAAAATGGCGGAAGGACAAGAGGGAATGAAATTAATAACATTGAATACCTGGGGCGGAAGAGCAGGAAAAGAAAGAATTTTAGATTTTTTTAAAAAGAATAAAAAAATAGATATCTTTTGTCTACAAGAAGTTTGGTCTGCGCCACATACTCATCTAGACGGACACGACGCAGGCGGCGTTCCTATTGATCATAATAATATTATGACTCATGGAATGCAGGATATATCAGAAACACTTTCAGAGCATGTTGGATATTTTCGTCCACATTTCGGTGACAATTATGGTTTAATGATGTTTGTACGGAAGGGGTTAGAAGTTGTTGCTGAAGGAGAAATATTTGTTTACAAAGAAAAGGGCTATGTTCCTGATGGAGATATCGGAAATCATGCTCGTAATATTCAATATGTCACACTTCTCATAGATGATAAGCCTGTAACGATAATCAACTTCCATGGCCTTTGGAATGGTAAAGGTAAAACTGACACAGAAGATCGCCTCAATCAGTCAAAAAATATAATTAAATTCATAAACTCCTTAAATGGCGAATGTATTCTTTGTGGAGATTTTAATTTATTACCGACCACCAAAAGCATAGAGCTCTTTGAAGGCTCTGGTTTAATTAATTTAATTAGAGAATATGATATAAAATCAACAAGAACATCACATTATGAAAAACCAGAAAAGCATGCAGATTATATTTTTATATCAAAAAATGTTAAAGTGAAAAAATTTGAGGTTCTTCCAGATGAAGTTTCTGACCATGCTCCAATTTTATTAGAATTTGATCTTGAATAAATGAAAGTTTTATAAACTCATTTTCTTCTTTATTCTAGGTTAATCGCTTCGAAAGAACGATTCTAATTCCGCAAGGAATGCCTAAATAAGATGAATATATATGATGAAAATCCAGGAGAGTATAATATTAAATTAGCTGAAGCTTTGAAGAATATCCAAGAGATTGAAGCTCCAGAATGGATTGGTTTTGTTAAATCTTCTCCAAGCAAGGAAAGGCCAATAGGAGATAAAGATTTTTGGCATAAAAGGACTGCAAGTATAATGAAGCAACTCCACAAGAGGAAAGTTGTCGGTGTTGGAAGACTTAGAGTTAAATATGGGAGTAAAAAATCAAGAGGATACAAGCCAGAAGAATTTAGAAAATCTGGGGGAAAGATAATTAGATTAATTCTTCAACAACTTGATAAAGCGGGTTTCACTGAAACAACAAAACCAATAAAAGGACTTAGGGGTAAAACTGGAAGACAATTAACTGAGAAAGGCAAAAAATTCATGGAGGATTTATCAAATGGGAATTAAAAATCCAGAGAAAAAAACAAAACTTGCAAATAAAGGAAAGCAGACTAAGTGGGCTCCTGTTTGGATTGTTCTTAAAAAATTTGGGGTTGGAAAAAGAATACATCCTTCCGCAGTTACAAAGAACAGAAGAAATTGGAGAAGAACAAAATTGCATATCAAACCTAGAAAACAAAGGAAATCACACTTCGGATAGAGATTAGCCATACGCCTCTCTACAAATAGTAAACAAAATGGTTGAAGAAAAGAAAGCAGAAAGATTTGAAAGAGAATATGTTATACCTCTTAGAGACAAATGGAAAAGAGTTCCAAGATATAAGAGAGCAAATAAAGCCATAAAGGCAATAAAAGAATTTTTAGCCAAACATATGAAGACAGAAAATAGGGATTTGAAATTGGTTAAGCTTGACAAATTCATAAACGAACAGGTTTGGTTCAGAGGAATAAAAAAACCTCCTGCAAGAATAAAAGTTAAAGTTATCAAGGAAAGTAATGGAGAAGTTAGAGCAGAGTTGGTTGATTATCCTGAAAAGTTGAAATTCAAGAAAGCAAGAGAGGAAAAAAGAATTTCTCAAGCTAAAGAAACTGCCGAATCTAAAAAGGAGGCAAAGTCTTTAACAGAGCAAAAGGAAGAAAAGACTGAAGAGGAAAAAACTGAAGAAAAAATAGAAGAAATTGAAAAGAAATCAGCTGTTGTAGAATCTGGAAGGGATATGGGAAAACAAATTGCAAAACAATCTAAACATCAAACTAAGGAAAAAGTAAAACAACCAAAAAGACAACAAAGAAAGGCTTTAGCTAAATAATTACTTTTTATCAAACCTATCCTTATCTCTTCCGTAGCATTTATCCATCTTACCTTTCCAAGCTTTTTCCAAATCTATATTATTTGAATTTGCCATACAAGTTAAATTAAAAATTATATCTGCAATTTCTTCAGACATCTCATTAGTATCTTCAGGGGATTTTTTATTTCTTGGCCCAAATCGATTATTAATTTCTTTTGCAAGTTCTCCAACTTCTTCAGTTATTGCTGACATAATTTCAAGAGGTTTGAAGTACCCTAATTTATATTGGCTAACCCAACTTTCAACATCTTTTTGGACATCTTTTAGAGACATGCAATAAACAGGATTTCACTATTTTAATATTTTTCCTGTTTCTTCATACCAAAGATATAAGTCTAATTCTCCAAGAGAAGTTTTAGTTTTTTCTGCTAATTCTTTTAAGATATTTTCAATTTCGATATATCTTTTAAGAGTTAGAGATTTATTTTTTGGTTTTTCTATTAAACCCTCTCTTGCGAGCAAATCAACTATGTGGAAATCTATGATTGCGACATTTTTGTATCCAATATTTCTTAGAAAGTGGCTTGCTTCCTTGAATCCAATTCCTTTTATATTTTCATTTATCCAATCTCTCATTTGAGATTCATTTTCAAAAGAAGAAAGAGTTTCCTTTATGTTGTCTTTATGTTTTCTTGCTTCAAAAATAAATCCTGCGCGAGCATTTGGAAATCTATGCCCAAGCTCAGAGAGTTTTTTTGCCAAGTCTTCTTCTGAAAGGTGTAAAAATCCGTCACCTATTGCATTTTGAATCTTTATTCCTCCATGTGCAGAAAAATTTGCTGTGAGAAAACAAAAACATAATTCTTTGAAAATTTCCTCGCTGTTTAAATTTCCTAAATCTTCAAATTCATGCATTCGAGAATCAACAATTTCTTTAATCTCTGAATTTCTCAGTTTTTCCACTAAATTTATTAGAGTTTTCATCTTATTTTGCTTATCTTCTTTAGAATTTCCTCTTTTTCTTTTCTGCTCGTATAAGTTTTCCCAAATCTTACTAAATTTGAATTTACAAAATTCCAATTTCTTTTTGAAAATAAGCTCTTCAAATCTTTTTCTATTTTCCTTGGATTGCTGTTTTTCGTCCAATTTAGTTTTTGAGAAATTTGTGAAACATGGGTGTCCACACCAATTCCGGGGATCCCAGATTCAGATAAAAAAACATTGGCAGTTTTTCTTCCTACTCCTGGCAATATAATTAATTCTTCTATTGTTTCTGGAATTTTCCCCTTAAAATCAGAAATCAATTTTTTAGCGCAATTTACAACATTTTTCGATTTAGTTTTATTGAAATTTATTGGCTTTATTATTTTCAATACTTCGCTTGATTTAGCTTTGGATAGGCTTTGTATTGAATTATATTTTGCAAAAAGTATTTTTGAGTTTGGTATGGTTACTTCATCCATTGTTTGTGCTGAAAGAACAGTTGCGATAAGTGTTTTCCAAGGTTTATCCCATGCTTCAGCTGCAAGTCTTATGCTCTTGGTTCCTTTCTTCATAACTTTTATTTGTCTTATCGCTCTTGCTTCTTCCATGTTTTTCTAATCTGCATTTAACTTAAATAGATTTTGTCTCCAATTTTAATTTCTAATTCATCAACAAGCCATGAATTAATTTCAAGCACATATTTGGCTTCCGATTCTGGGATTATTGAAGTGCAGGTCTCAATTTCTGCACAGGGTTGTTGGTTTTTGGCAATGAAAACAACTTCGTAGTTTCCATCTATCCAAATAATATCTAAGGGAATTAACATATTTTTCATCCAAAAAGGATGGATTGATTCTTCAGGAAAAATAAAGAGCATTCCCTTGTTAGAATCTAATGAAGAGACTTCCATCAGACCACTTTGCCTTTCTTCACCATTATCTGCTATTTTTATATCGAAGCAGTTTTTTTCAAAACAGGCTTGATTTTTGGACTCAGAAAGATTAAATGTAAATATTCCTGCAATCAACACAACCAATACTAAAGACAATTGCTTATACATAACCTATAAAAACTGGATGCCTATAAATATTTTTATGGTAGATTTAAATAAAATAAAACATGGAAAAAGTGTCTCTGAATTGTTAGAGTTTTGCATAATAAATATAGACAAGCCTCAAAAGCCTACAAGTTTTTCTGTTTCCGATTTAGTCAGAAAAATGTTAAAAGAATTAGGAGTTAGAAAGACCAGCCATTTTGGGACTCTTGATCCCAAAGTTACAGGAGTTCTTCCAATTGCAATTAATCGTGCTTGTAAGCTTACCGGTTTTTTCATAGGAGAGGACAAGGAATATGTTGGAGTTATGAGAGTTCATGAAGATCTTTCAATTAAAGAAATTCAGGAAAAGATAGATAAGAAATTTCTTGGAAAAATTAAGCAAACCCCGCCAGTTAAATCACGTGTTAAAAGACAAGAAAGGGAAAGAGAAATTAAGAGTTTTAAATTAATTGAAAAGGAAGGCAAGGATTTTCTTTTCCATGCTGAAGTCCAAGGTGGAACCTATATAAGAAAATTAATTGATGATTTAGGAAAGGATTTAGGAGTTGGGGCACACATGCTTGAGCTTAGAAGGGTTAGGGCTGGAATTTTCAAAGAAGATGATAAAATATTTCCATCAGTAAACTTATATGATTTTGAAAAAGCAGTTGAAGAAGCAAAGAAAGGAAATGAGGAATTATTGAGAGAGATTGTAATTCCTGGAGAGATTGTATCTCAGGTTTATCCTCTAGTTTTTGTTAAAAATGAAATTGTGGAAAAACTTCTTACAGGAAAAGTTATTTTGAAAGAATATTTGAAAAATGAAAAAGAAAAGTTTGAAAAAGATTCAATTGTTTGCGTTTTTAATGAAAATAAATTCATTGAGATGGCAAAAGTAATGGATGAAAAATATGTTTTTGCTAAGCCTCTTTTTGTTTTGAATTAGTTCGATGCATCTTCTCCAAATCTTTTGTAAAATTCATTTCCAAGATATTCAAATCCCAAGGCATCTGGAATTCGTTTTAAAACCCCTCTATAGATTCCTTCATTTTTGTTAAAGTGATACTTTGTAAAGAAGACTCCAAATTCGAAATCCATACATGCCCGAGAAACAAGATTTGTGAGAGCTTGAGACATGTCTGGGGAAGCAAATCCAAAAGGGGTGTCAAAGAATTTTATATCCCCTAAAATTAAAGGAAAGTTTCCAGATTCTTGATGATCAAAGAAAAAATCAAAAAATTGGTCTCCATCAAATAACAAAGAGGGTTTTTCATTTTGAGAATTGTAAAGCACTCCTATCAAAACATCCTCACATCTTCTAGCAGCCTCCATATCATTTTTCATAAATTTTATGATTCTTTTTCTTATAAAAGGATTTATATAATTTTTACTCCAATCTAGATGATGAGACACATAGTTTATTTTTCAAAAACAGCCTCTACTTCAGGTAAAGCATTATCTCAAGGAAATTTAATGAAAGCTGGAAGAATGGACATAGCCATTCATTCGATTATCTCAGGTTTATTTTTATCTCATGATTTCAGAAAAGATACAAAAATTCATTTAATTTTTTATGGGCAACCAGACCCTCCAAGACATATAGAAATTGAAATGAATGAAGAATTGCATCTGAGTAAAAAAGATGTTGGAGGTTTGATTAAAAAAATTCTTTATAAATATAAGGAAGGAGAAAAAACTGAGGTGTTCAAAGGTTGTTTTATTGAAAAGAAAAGTTTTCTTAAGGTCCTTGAAGAATTAGATAAAAAAGATGGTCAAATTTTCATACTTGATAAAAAGGGGGAGGATATAAGGAAAGCAGAAATAAAAGATGGTTGTGTTTTTGTTCTGGGAGACCATGAAGGTTTGCCTAAAAAAGAAATAAAGAGATTAAAAGGAATTTCCGAAAAAGTTTCTGTTGGTCCAAAAACTTATTTTGCAAGTCAAACAATTTCCATAGTAAATAATGAATTAGATAGGAGAGGGATTTAACCCCTCCTACCTGGAAGAAGTTTTAAAGAATTAGCATTCCTTACAAAAAGACCAATAATCTTTTCTAGAAATCATGCCCTGGTATGAAAATAATCCTTCTTCTATTTTTTTCATGAAATAAAAATCAGGAAATTCCTCGTTCGTTCTTTCAGATTGTGTTAGGGGCCTTGAATAAGCAACAAATTTTTGGCCCTCTGATTCTGTCTCTCCAACTTTTGCAAGTTCTCCCAAATCTTTATCCTTGACTAACTGCCCTCTTTCCAAATCCATCTTTTTTGTAAATATAAACTCCTCAGGTTTAAGAGGAGACAATGTTATTAGATTAATTATTTCACGAATTCCTATTATAAAGCGATTATGAAAAAACATACCAGACGTGGAATATGGAAAATTGTTTCATAAGCTTTTTAAACAAAACTCGTTTTCTCGAGGAATGAAGATAGTCTTCACCCCTGATTGGTTTCTAAATAATGATATTTTAATTGATGTAATTAGTTTTTTTATACTCTTTGTATTTTTTTTATTTGCAGTTAAAGGATTTAAAATGACTAATAAAAAAAGTATTCTTTATCTTGGTTTTGGATTTTTATTAATTGCAGTGGGAGAACTTTCAACTATATTGACTAAACTGGTTCTTTACTATGATACAAGCATAACTAGAGAGATTGGCAGGGCAGTAATTAATTCAAATCTAGTTCCTACAGTAGACATCTTTTATTACGCTGGATTTTTCTTTACAAAATTCCTGACTCTTCTTGGAATGTATGTGATTTTCAAAATCCCGCATATTAAAAAATTATCCAGCGAATTTCTTCTGATAATTTACTTGCTTTTTATGGTTGCGCTATTTAGCCAAGGAATTCCATTCATTTATGATTTAACTGCCTTAACTCTTCTTACATTAATAGTTAGAAATTATTCTATAATTTACAGAGAAAATGAATCAAGAAACACTTTAATTTTAATTTCTGTGTTCTCCCTATTGTGGATAAGCCACTTAATTTTTATATTTTCAAATATCGGTTCATTATATATCATTGCTCAAAGCCTTCAATTAGTAAGCTATATAACCATGCTTTTTTTAATAATAAGGATTCTTAAAAATGGAAAAGAAGAGAAACCGAACAGACATTCTAAATGATATGTTGAGGATTCTTAAGGATAGTCGTGGAAAAATTAAGAGAACTCATCTTATGTATAAAGCAAATTTATCCCATAAGCAATTAAAATTATATTTATACGAATTGCAAAGAAATAAGCTTGTAGAAGATAGGAAAGAGGGTAAGACTAGTTTTATAGCCATAACAAAGAAAGGAATGGAATTCATAATACAATATTCCCAGATGAAAGAATTTGAAAAGACTTTTGGATTGTAATTGAAAAATATAAAAAGTCCAATTTATTATGTTTATTATGAAGAAGGCAATTAGACTTTATCTTGAGGGGATTGTTCAAGGAGTTTTTTTTAGAAATTTTGTTAAAGAAAAAGCTGAAGAAAACAATGTTAAGGGTTTTATAAGAAATTTGGAAAATGGAAGGATAGAAATTTTTATTGAAGGGGATTTAAAAGACGTTGATAGAATGGTTCAAATATGCAAGGACGGCCAAAAGCATTCTCAGATAAAAAAAGTTGAAGAAAAACCAGAAAGATTTCAAGATTTAAAGAATTTCAAAATTCTACATATTTGAGGAAAATATTTTTTTAATTCGACTTAACATCTGGATTTGATGAAATCGCTAAAGGTTAAAGTCTGCAAGACATGACAAAATCTGATAGATTTTGAGTTCGGGATATTGATTATTTTTTATGTTATTTTGTAAACTTTATTTTTTAGTCATAAGTTATCTCTTCTCCAACCACTTCATCTTTTTTAAAATACTTTAAAAATTTGGGGTTCTATCTTTACGATACCATCTCCCATAACCTTCAGATTTACCATCTTATTTTTCCTTTTGAAAAATACTTTTTCAATTTGCATGACATTTAATAATCATGCCCTTTTTTACTTTAGTTTTTTTGGTTTCCATATGTATTTTTCACATATAAAATATATAAAAAAACTTTGAGATTCTATATAGGGTAAAAAATTCATATATAATTTAAAATTCAAATCTAATTATATCAAAATATAAAAAGTCTTTTTCTTAATTCTTAACATGATTTATACAAATTCTGATGGAGGTTCAAGAGGTAATCCTGGTGAGGGAGCCATAGGGGCTCTTGTAAGGAAAGATGATAGTATTTTAGCCATGCATGGAGAAAGAGTTGGAAGAGTTACAAATAATGTTGCAGAATATATAGGACTTATAAGGGCTTTACAATTAGCATCAACTTTTACAAAAGATGAAGTGACATGCATACTTGATTCTGAGTTAATAGTAAAACAACTTCTTGGAGAGTATAGAGTGAAAAGCGAAACCTTGATGAAGTTGTTTTTGAAAGTTCAAGAGCTTCAGGAAAACTTTAGAAAGATAAAATACATCCATGTTAGAAGAGATAACGAATTTCAAAGGATAGTTGATGCAATATTAAATATGGAGTTGGATAAAGAAGAATGAAAGACAAATTTTTTTGGGCAGACCAAATTGCAGATGAAATAATAAAAGAAAACAAAGGGAAAAAG
Source organism: Candidatus Pacearchaeota archaeon (assembly GCA_040879765.1). GTDB lineage: Archaea > Nanobdellota > Nanobdellia > Pacearchaeales > GW2011-AR1 > JBBDJQ01. The sequence continues at coordinate 24,231 of JBBDJQ010000001.1, forward strand.
GAATTTGTTTGTGCATCAGGAATTACTCCTTCTGGAATTGTTCATATTGGAAATTTTAGAGAAGTTATAACTACAGATTTAGTTGTTAGATCTTTGAAAGATAAAGGGAAAAAAGTCAGATTTATTTATTCCTGGGATGATTTTGATAGATTTAGAAAGGTTCCATCAAATATTCCTAAAAGTATGATTAAAGAATATGAAAACTATATTGGGATGCCGGTTAGTGAAATTCCTTCTCCTTTTGTAAAGGGCAAAAGTTATGCCCAGTATTTTGAAGAAGTTTTTGAAAAAGAAATTAAGCAGGTTGGAATAAAACCAGAATTCATAAGACAAAATATTATGAATAAGAAACATAAATATTCAGAGCTAATAAAAAAAGCCGTTGATGGAAGAAAAGAAATAATAAAAATTCTTAATAAATATAGAAAAGAAGATTTGAAGAAAGATTGGATGCCTTTCAATGTTTATTGTCAAAAGTGCAAAAAGGATTCCACAAAGATTATTGGGGTGGAAGGATATTTTATAGAATATGAATGTCCACCATGCAGGGAAAAAGATAAGATAGACTATAGGAAAGAAGGCTTGGTTAAATTAGTTTGGAGGGTTGATTGGCCTGCTCGTTGGTCCTATGAGGGGGTTGAGTTTGAGCCGGGAGGAATAGACCATAGCGCCGATGGAGGTTCTTTTACAACTTCAAAAGAAGTTGTAAAAAAGATTTATGACTTCAAGGTTCCAAAATATACCTTCTATGAATGGGTTAGGATAAAGGGAGGAACTGAGTTTTCAAGTTCAACAGGAAATGCCCTTAGCCTTGGAGAGGTTTCAGAAATTTATGAGCCAGAAGTTTTAAGATATTTATTTGTTGGGACAAGACCAAATAAGGGATTTGCAATAAGCTTTGATAATGATGTAATAAAAATTTATGATGATTTTGATGATTTAGAAAGAAGATATTTTGATAAGAAAGTAAATCCTCAAGAAAAAAGAATTTATGAATTGTCGGTTTTAAAATTAGGAAAAAAGAGAAAAGAGAAAACTAGTTTTAGGCATTTGACTACCTTGGTTCAAATAGGTAAAATGGAGGGGTTAAGTAAAGAAGATAAAATTCGTGCAAAGAAGGTCAAGAACTGGTTAGAAAAATATGCTCCTGATGAAATGAAATTTGAATTTCAAGAAAAAATAAAAATTGAATTAACAGATAAAGAAAAACTTTCTCTAAATTTACTTAAAGATTCTTTAAAGAAGAAGAAATTAAAAACTCCAGACGATTTACTCAATGAGTTTTACAATATTTCTCAAGAGGCAGAAATACAAACTAAGGAATTTTTTCAAACCGCATACCAAGTTTTGATTGGTAAAACTCGAGGACCAAGATTAGCCGATTTAATTCTTTTTATTGGAAAGGAAAAAATTATTAAACTTCTAGAATTAATTAAGTAGATGGCGAAAAAGAGAGTTCTAAGCAAAGCTGCGAGATTACTTGAGAATGCTAGAGAATCTGCTAAAAGAGCTAGGGAAAGTGGAAATGAAACTGATGCACCTTTGAAACTATATGGGGGGGCAGTTAAAGAATATAGAATAAGAGGAAATGATCCTTTGGCTGATAAAATTGCAAGAGAATCTATTGCGTATGCAAGAGAGATGCATCAAAGAAATGAGAAAGATGAAGCAGATTCCAATTATGAGGGAAGGTTTGAAAGGAAGGCAAGTTATGCTTTTGTTATTTTAGGAATATTTACTGGATTATTTTTCTTGCACCCAAATATAACTGGGAGCGCAATAGCAGGATTATCTGAAGAAGCTTCGAATTCTATTGGAGGGTTTTTAGTTCTTTTTGGAATTCTTGGAGCTTTTTTGTTTTATGTAAGGAAGAAAAAAGTGAAGAAATAATAAAATGTCAATAGTTGTTAAATCAAATATAAAAAAAGTCGTGAAAGAATTAGACAAAGAAGATTCTGTTTCTAGTGTTGCAGAAGAAGTAGGAACGGCTTTGGAAAGAAAGGTAGAAGAAATTTTAGACGATGCCATAAAGCGGACAAAGGCAAATGGTAGAAGGACTTTACAAGCAAGAGATCTTTAGAATGGAATTAAAAAAAGGACAACTAGCAATACTTCTCATAAATTTATTTTTAGTTACAATATTTAGTTTTCTTGCTTTTAAGAAAAGTAATTACGAATTCATATTCTATATCCTCATAATAATCATTTTGCTTATTTTGGTTTTAGTGACTAATAAAAAAAATAACTTGAGTAATTTTGTTTTATGGGGTTTAACTGGTTGGGCATTTTTACATATGTTCGGAGGAATTATAAGAATTGATGGAGTAATAGTTTACGGGCATGTTTTATTAAAGATAATTGAAACCCAAAATTTCACAATACTTCGATACGACCAGCTCGTTCACGCATATGGCTTTGGAATTGCCACAATTGTTGGATATGGTTTACTGAAACCAAACCTTAAACAAAAAGTTAACTGGAAAGTCCTTTCATTCATGCTTGTTTTTATAGGGATGGGTTTAGGAGTTGTGAATGAGCTTGTAGAATTTATGGCAGTTCTTGCTCTTCCAGAAACAGGAGTGGGCGGATACTATAATACTTTGTTTGATTTAACATTCAATACAATAGGTTCAATCATTGCAGTAATTATCATAAATCTAAAAAAAGACCTGTAAAAAACTTTTTATACTCCCTAATTTCTGAATATATATGGTAGAGAATAATAATGCAGAAAAATCTAATGTGGTTGCCTTACATAGAGAAGATTCTGCAAATTCCAGTGTGGAAAATTTAAATATCTATGAAAGGCTTGGAGAAACAGATAAAGAAAAAGAATCTGCTCTTACAAAAATTGTTCAAAGTTCAACTCCCATCTCAAGAAGGTTATTTGATAAGTCATTCAGGGTAAACACCTATAGGGCTTTCATGCAAAGTAATTTTAATTTAGAAGAATTGGGAGATAGCCATGCAAGAGAATATGAATATGGAAATTTGGAATTTAGAAAGAAAAGACCCCTGTTCAGAAAGGTTAGAAAAATTTTAAAAAGAGAATACAACATAGAATGATTTATAATTCTTGAGTTCTAAAACTAATTATGCCTAAGAACAAAGCAAAGGGGAGTAAAATTGAGCGGGAGTTATTTCAAAAATTTATTGATTCTAAAGTTTATAGAGTTGTAAGAGTTGCTGGAAGCGGGATGATGGAAAATGCTGATTGTGATTTAATTGCTGGAAGAGTTGGAAAGATGAGAAAAAAATATGCGATAGAGGTCAAATCTTCTAAAAGTCCTGTAAAGTATATTAGCAAAGATCAAATAGAAAGATTTATTATTTTTTCTTCTATTTTTGAATTAAAACCGGTGATAGCTCTGAGATTCAATAGGGAAGGTTGGCTTTTTATACACCCAAAAGAATTAGAAGATTCTGGGAAGAATTGGAAGATTACTTTAGAAAAAGCCAAGGAAAGAGGAAAAAAATTTTCACAATACTTTGGATAGTCAAGAATAATAATTTTTATAATGATAAGATTACTTTTTAATTTATGAAATCCTTTGTTTTGCTAGCATTTATGTTAGTATTATTTCCAGCTATTTTGGCAGGTTGTGAAAAAAATCAGATAGATATAAATTCTGCCTCACTTTCTGAATTAGATGATCTTTATGGAATTGGCGAAGTTAAGGCTCAAGCGATAATTGATTCAAGATATTTTGATTCTGTTGATGACTTAATTGAAGTTTATGGTATTGGTGAAAAAACTCTTGAGCAAATTAAATCACAAGGATTAGCCTGCGTGGATGATGAGAATAATTCAGAAGAAACTAAGGAAGAAGAAATTGAGGAAATAAAAACAGAAAATTTAAAATCTAATAAAGAAGAAATTCCAAAGACTCCCGAGGTTATTTTACTAAACCCAAAAGATATAAAAACTGAAGATAATGTAAAATTGGATAAGAATGATTATGCTTTTTATGGGCTTGTAGGCTTCTGTATTTTTATAGCATTTTTATTTTTTATGAGAAAGGATAAATTCAAAAATGAGTTCGGATGAAGAAACAAAAGGGATAAGTGCTTTGTTAATAGTGGAAGTTATAGGAAAACCTCCAGAACATTTGATTCAAACCTTGGAAGACATTTCAAAGAAGATTGATGACGAAAAAGGGGTCAAAGTTATTTCTAAGAAAATAAACGAACCCAAATTAATGAAAGATCAAAAAGATTTTTACACCACTTTTGCTGAAATTGAAGTTGAAACTGAAGAGATTTTTGATTTGGTAATACTAATGTTCAAATATATGCCTGCCCATATTGAAATTCTTTCTCCAGAAGTTATTGCTTTAACAAATAATGGATGGAATGAAGTTTTGAACGAAGTTACAAGGAGGCTTCATAGTTATGATGAAATTGCAAGAATAATTCAAACAGAAAAAGGAATTCTTGAAAAGAAGCTTAAAGAATTAATGGGATCTCAAGGGGCTCCTAAAGCTTCTTCAAAATCTAAAAAGAAATAGTTATCTTTTCTTTTTTCCAAATTTAAAGAAATCAACAGATTTTAATTGTCTATTATATCTCTTAAAGTAAAACCAAACCACCCCGATGATGATTAAAGTTATAATGGCCCATCCGATAATCTTTCCAGAATTGCTCTCCTTTGTTTCTTCGCAGATTCCTAAACAGCAAATTCCATCTTTAGCTATGTTTCTCTCTCCAGAACAAGTTTGACCTTCAGAACAAACCAATCCACCTAAATCCTCGCAAAGCTCTGAAGATTTGTCCGGAATATTTTCTATTGGTTCTCCATTTTCATCAAGAGGGATGAATTCTGGAATGAAATCCAAGAAAACAATCGCATTGGTTGAAAACTCTGCGTTCTTTGAGATGGCAACAATTTCCCCATTTATTTTTAAGGGTTCATCTCCAGAAGCAACATATACAAAAATAAGTTTAGAAGAGTTTGCCGGAATTTCATCAATTTCATAAGTAGATAATTCGATGAAAGGTTCTAGATTACTTGAAACTAAAAGGGAGATATTTTGTACACTTGTTTTTCCAGGATTTTTTAATTTAATTAGCCTTTCTGTTTCTGAATTTGTGGAAATAGAAACATCTATTACAGAATTATCAAAGCTAATTTGTTTGGTTTCTGGCAAAACTCCTTTAACCAAAACATAAGCTGGAATTTCATAAGAAAAATTTCCATAATCAGAAGTGCTAAATTTTATATAAGTTAAGTTAATTGATTCATATTCTTTTATCTCAAAATCTATTTTTCTTACATTATTTCCTTCTAAGTTAAATGAATAAACTTCTGGAAGAACTAAATTTTCGAATCCTACTTCAAGTTGAATTTTAATTTCCAAATCTAAACTTACAAAGCTTTCTAATTCTAAAGAAAAATCTTCAGCTGTATAAACGAATCCTGGATCTATTGTAAATGGGGCTTGCTCTGATGAAATTGTAAAATTTTTTATTATATCTTCTTCAACCAATTCTTTTGATTCATAAAACCTAGCGTCTTCAATTAACAAAGAATAATTTCCAGGTTCTTTACCTTTAAGTTGGGCGTAAACAAAGAAATCATCATCTATTTCCATAATCGTATATGGGATTGAGGTTACAACGTGCCCTCTTGTCAAGAAAGTTATGTCTCCTTGAGAAACAGTTTCATAAAAATCTCCAGAGATTACAGCGATTAAAGTTTCATCCTGTCTAAATTCGGATTTCATATTTACATCTACTGATGAAATAAAAGGCATCAAAAATATAAAAGAAGCTAAAATTAAAAATATAAATAAATTCCTCATCCTTGCATTAAGAAAAATTAGTTAATAAGTTTTTTTATGCAAAATTATTTTCCAATTTCTTTAAGTCTCTTTAGAACATCGTCTAATTCTCCTCTTGGTTTTTGTGGAGATGTCCTTGGAGGATTTGGTCTTGTTGCAGGGAGTATTGGTGCTTTTTGGACATTTCTTCTTATTGGTCTCCTTAATAATCTGGAAGGTCTTGACATTGGCCTTTGAAAAGGTCCTTTTTTGTCTTTTGAAAATTTAGATTTCATTCTAAAAAATAAAACTTTTAAATTCTCTCTGAAAATTATTGCCAATACAACCAAGATTATCAAAATGAGCAACACCAAAATCCAAACTAATGAACTTCCCCCAGAACTTGAATCAGATTCAGGTAAACAGCAAGCATCGGAACTAAAAGAACAACTTAGACTAAAAGATTCTTCTTCTCCTACCTGGCATCCATTGACTCTGCATTCTCCTCCTGAGGATTCACAAGCTCCTTCACTGCCCGAGGGAGGCGCTTGACAAGAACCTGAAACACAGCAACTTTGTCCGAAAGACAATCCTGAAGCTGGAACTTCGGCAGAACCTATACCGACGCAAACCTGACTCTGGGAGCAAACATTTCCTCCTTGGTCAGAACATGTTTCAATTGGGGTTTGTTGGGAACAACACACAAAACTTCCAGAGCAAGAATAACCTGGAAGTATATCTCCATTGCAATTTATGCTGGAAGAACAAAAGTATCCTGAATTTTGACAATTAAGATTTGGAACGTCACTCCCATTACCTATTCCTCCAGAACCATTTCCTTGGAAGAATGAATCTCTTGGCCAAAGAGAATTCAAGATGAATGCTGTGTTTCTTATATTTCCAGAATCCCAACATCCATCCGGGTTTTGTGCTTCGTTCAAAAGCCAATCTTCCGAATCTTTTTTTTGTAAAACTTCTTCAAATTGAAGTGGAAAAAGTGCAAGAGCAGTTCCATAAAATCTATCATTGAGAGAAGTCCACCATTTATTATTAATTTGTTTTGCCAAAAGTTGATTTCTGTAGGTTGTATCTCCAGTTATAAAATAAAGGAAAGCTTCTGGAAGAAGATTTTGATTATCTTCTGCAGACGCCGTTAGGTATTGTAAATAATTTGAAGTTTCCTCTCCAGCAATGCTCAATGCCATTGAGGCCCAGAGACTTCCTTCATAATTACAAGAACCAACAGATGTTGAAAAGCAAAGCGAATTTATTTTTTCTGTTGTCACTCCTCCTGCAGATGCTGAAGAGGTTTGTTCAGAAACATAAATAGTTTCTGAATCTTGAGTTTGATAAAGTAAGGTTGTGATAAAAGATTGGTCACAAGAAATTGTAAAGTTTGCGTCGTAACAAGTAGGATTTATTTCCATCCAATATCCCCCAGAATCTATTGAAAGACAGCCTCCACCAATTAAAGAGTCTATTGATTTGTCTTCGTTAATTTCAATAGTATTTGAATTTACTGAGATCACTTCACAAGCAGTTGCCTCTTGAGAATCTATTTCTAAAAACCAATCCAATCCTTCAGAAGGCCTTTCCTGGTCTAAAATCCAATCTCTGGCTTCATCCGAATCTGAACGAGAATTTCCTAATCCGATTAAAATTTGGGAAGTATATTTTAAATCTCCAAGGTATCTTGGATTGTCTAGAGCTTCATCTCGGCATTGTCCTATCGCTAAAAAAGAAAAAGTCAACTCCTCTGGAGAAAGATTTTCACATTCTCTTTCTTCGATTTCATCATTCAAACAAGAGTAAGCAGCATTAATTTTACAATTCTCATCTTCATCCCCACATCCTTCTGCCTGGGCATTAATTAATGAGAGAGCTAAAACAGATACAAACAAAACTAATGTAATCAATAAAAGCCTCTTTTTTACCATTAGTTAAACAGAGTAATCTAGTTTTTAAAATTTCTCATGAACCTTTTCCAAGATTTTTTTTCACAATATAGTTTACAGGATTTTTGTAACGCATTTCTTCCTCGGTTGGATTTATTCCAATGCCTTTGTAATAATCTTTGTCAAAATTTGGGGGGAGTACTGTTTTATTTCTATAGCCCCAGGACAATTGCGCTTTAAGATAGCCCTCTTTAAGAGGCACGGAATTTTTTTTATTCCAATCTTCAATTCTTTTTTCTAATTCCTCTCTTTCCATTCCAATAGAACGAAATAAATTCAACAGGATAAATAACGCCCTTTTTCTTCCATCAACAACTCCATTCAAAATTTTTTGAATGCTTGGTGGAAACATTTTATCAGATAGATTTTCGATTTTTATTGGCTTGTAATCTTTTTTTGAAGTTTTTTCTTTTTCCTCTTTTTCATTTGGTTTATTTTCTGAATGCCAATCCAAAGCCTGAAGCAAGAGTTCTCGGGCTTCCCCTTCTTTGCAATCTGGAGTAAACTCTCTTGGTTCTGAAACTTTTAATGGGCTTGCATCTTTTGGTTGGAAATTTTCTATCTCTGACAAATAAAGTACTATGCTTGCCAAGGCTGTTTTTTCATGTAAAGAATAAGGCATCCTAAATAAGTGTCTTGGAGAAACCAAAATTATGTCCGGCATAACTTCCTTTGTTACTTCAAAATCCCTTATGTATTTGTTTCCCACCGTTAGTGCAGAAACTTCTTTTATTAGGAGGGGTTTTGTTTTTTCAGAAATATAGTGTGTTAAAATTCTTGGCCACTCTGGAAACATATCTGAGGTCTTAACAGAATTTATTTCCTTAGGGAAAGCCTTCCAAGGGATTATCATATGAAATCCCTTGCTTCCTGAGAATTTGATTCCTACATTTTTTACGCCATGGAAATCTAAAACTTTCATAATTTGTTGAACAAGAACTTTACTATAATCTAGATATTTGCTATCTATATCAATAAGGAGGTCCCAGCCAGTTCTTAATTCATTTAGCTCTTCTTTTGACATGTCTGTGGAAATATTTAAGGGATTTGCCCAGATTTCTTGAGAGCAATGGAAGCTTGTTGTTCCTTTTTTAACCATTTCAAAGATGTCTCCCAAATATTGAAAGCTGTCTGGTCTTTTCCCAAAAGAATCAAAATATCTTGCAGAAATTTCACGACTTTTGGAAAAATTAAATATGGTTTCCTGGACTTTTGGGTTTGAATAATACAAAGAAGTCAACTTCCTAACCCTCTCTTCTTTGGTATCCATTTTTAAAGATAAGCTGAAGACTTTAAATTAATTATGTTGAACCGAAATAATCTCCATACTCCAGCATAAAAATACTTAAAAGAGGGCAGGTTATCTATAAATCATGCTAGTTAAATTAGATAATCCTTTAGCCTTTACAAGAGTTGTTGAAATTATTTCGGACTTAGTAACTGAGGTTAGGATAAAGTTTAATGAATACGGTATGAGTATTGTTGCTATGGATCCTGCAAATATTTCTATGGTTATTTTCAAGTTGCCGAAGAGTTCGTTTTCGCAATTTGAGGTTTTAGAGGAAGAAACCTTGGGAATTAATTTGATTAATTTGAAACAGGTTTTAAGAAGATGTTCGTCAAGTTCTTCATTAGTTCTTGAGAAAAAAGAAAACTTTCTTGCCCTAGATATACATGATAGAATAAGAAGAAATTTCAACCTTAATTTAATAGAGGTTGAGGGAGAAGAAAGAGAAGTTCCTTCTAGTTTTGAATTTGTTGCCAAGGTTGAGATTAATTCAGTTGATTTGGTTAACTCCGTGGATGATTGTGCCATTGTTGCAGATGCATGTTCTTTTGAAATAAAATCTGGGAAATTCATAATTGAAGCCAAATCTCTTAATTCTGCAATGTCTGAATTTTCTGGAGATGAAGCTGCAATTCAGGCAGAAGATTGTAAATCGAAATATAGCCTAGAATATTTGCAGAAATTCATGAAGGGCGCAAAACTTTGTGAAAAAACTAATCTAAGTTTTGCGGGAGACCACCCACTTAGGATGGATTTCAAAACTCCAGAAATGGAATTAAGTTTTATTCTTGCTCCAAGAGTTGAGACTGAAGACTAGCGATTAGTCATACACTTTGCCAGAGAATAAAAGAGATATCCTTATGAGGATTATTCCCAAGATTTATAAATAATATTTCTGTAATCTAACCATGGAAAAAAGAGGGCAGGTTACCATCTTCATAATTATTGCTATAGTTGTTGTTTCTTTGGGTGGTTTGGCTTATTTTGTTTTCCCTCAAATTCAAACAAACATATCTGGAGAAGATAATAATCCAGTTTCATTTATAGAAAATTGCTTAGAAGAGGATTTGGAAGAAACAATAGAATCTGTTTCTCTTCAGGGAGGAAAGTTGGAGCCTGTGAATTCTTTCTTATATGAAGATGTGGAAATTGAATACCTTTGTTATATTTGGGAAAGCTATCAACCCTGTGTTGTTCAGAATCCTTTATTGAGACAAAGTGTGGAGGGTGAAATCAAAAAAGGAATTGAAACAAAGGTTGAAAGCTGTTTTGCCGAGATGAAAAATAATTTTGAATCTCAAGGATATTCTGTCCAATATCAACCAGGAGGATTGGATGTAACACTTTTGCCTCAAAGAATAGTTACAAGCATGAACAAAGATTTAACTTTGAGTAGAGATGAAACTGAAACTTATGAAAAAATAGAAATTGTTGTGAACAATAATCTTTATGAACTTGTGGGAATTGCAGGTAGTATTATAGAAAGTGAATCAAAATATGGTAACGCGGAGACAACTATTTACATGGATTATTACAAGAATCTAAAGGTTGAAAAGCATACTCAAGAAGGTGGAACTAAAATTTATATTTTAACAAACAGAGATGGCGGAGAAAAATTCCAGTTTGCTTCAAGGTCTATTGTCTTCCCACCAGGAATATAAAATGAAAAAAGAAAAAAACCAAAATGAAAATTTGAGATTATTATTTGGAATTTTGACTTTTATTTTTATTTTTGCTTTTAGTGTTAATTTTATTTCAAGTCAATCAACTGTGAGTTATTGTGCTGAAAGAACTTTAGATGGTGCATGGTGTCAAAACGTTCCTCAATCCCAAGTAGATGAAAATTATAGATCTGCTCCGACCTCTTGCCAATCAACTGCTTTCTGTAAATTGGGAACTTGTGTGAATAGTCAGGAAGGAACTTGTTTTGATAACACTCCTCAAATAATCTGTGAGCAACCAGAAGGAGAGATTACTGGAGGTGTTTGGTTTGATGCAGAAAAAGAATCTTTACCTCAGTGTTCTTTGGGATGTTGTCTTCTTGGAAATGAAGCTTCTTTCGTTACACAGGCAAGATGTAATCAACTTTCTTCTGATTATGGTTTAGACATAAATTATAGGCCAGATATAAATTCCGAAGTTGCTTGCATAGCTACTGCAGTTTCTGATAAGAAAGGAGCTTGCGTTTTTGAAAGAAATTTTGAAAGGACTTGTCAAGCCACAACTGGAGCAAAATGTCAAGAATTAGCCCTTACTGAAGAAAATGTTGAGTTTCATCAAGGATTATTATGTTCTGCTGAGGAACTTGCAACAAATTGTGGCCCAAGCGAAAATACAATTTTGGTTGATGGGAGAGATGAAGTTTTCTTTAGAGATACTTGCGGAAACGTTGCAAATATTTATGATTCTTCAAGACAAGATGATGCAAACTATTGGAGGGATATTTTTGAAAAAAGTGAGAGTTGTGGGTTTTTGGATTCAAGAGGAAATGCTGGTTCTAAAAGTTGTGGAAATTGTGATTACTTCCTTGGTTCAACTGGAAAAACTTATGACAGGTCTGTGGATCCTCAAAGCCCAGATTTTGGAGATTATATTTGTAGAGATTTAGGTTGTGAATACCAGGGAGAAGATTTCCAGCACGGAGAAACTTGGTGTTCTTCAAACTCTAAGAATGGTGAAAGTTTGCCTGGAGAAAGACTTTCTAGGTTGGTCTGCTATAATGGGGAAGTCACAACTGAAAGTTGTTCTGGATTTAGGCAGGAAATTTGTGTGGAAGGTGAGATTAATGGTTTTTCAGCAGCCGCATGCCGAGTGAATAAATGGCAGGATTGTATGGTCCAAGGAACACAAAAAACTTGCGAGGATTCAACTTTAAGGGCTTGTCAATGGATAGAAGGGCAAAGATTTGATAGAGATACAACCCAGGAAGAGGAGCAAGGCTCATGTGTTCCAAAATATCCTCCAGGGTTTGATTTTTGGAATCCTAACACTGATGCAGCTTCTTTATGTTCTTTAGCAAATAATGACTGTGTCGTAAGATGGGAAAAATCAGGAACAGATATTTTAACAGGAGGAGGTTATGATTGTGTAGAAAACTGCCATTGTCTCGAGGATTCTTGGGGGGAATTGCAAAATAATATTTGTTTAGCTCTTGGGGATTGTGGAGCAACCCTTAATTACATTGGTGGAAAAGGAGCCAATGAATTAGATGATTTGGTAGTAATAGGTCCTAGAGATTAAATCAATTTTACTCACAAGTTTGTTTATATCTTGTAACCTCAATAGATTCTGCACCACAACTACTTCCAGCAAACTCAAAATAATGAATGTCTCCTTGAGGGGAGCATTCTCCTGAAAGCTCATCATTTCCTATATATTGCCCAATATCACAACCTGAAAAATCAAGTACAGGGTCGCTCCACACATATTTTGGTGGACAATTATCTCCATTGCTTCTGCAGAATTGATCTATATTTACGCCTTGGAAGGTTTGTGCACTGTCTGCCGAATCTGAGTTTGTTGCTGTTGTTGCCGTTGTTGCAGAATCTGCGGTTATTGCATGTGCTGCATTATCAATTATTCCATCTGAATTTGCATCAATTGAAGCAGAACCTGTTTCGTCTGTTGTAACTTGTTGTAATGGATGCCAACCAATATTTGAACTAAAAGGAGTCACTGCAAAAACTGTTAGAATTCCAAAAGTTAAAAAAATAGCTGTTAAAAAATAAAAGTATTTTTTTTCTATATTTATTTTTATTTTCACTTTAGTTACTCACAAGTTTGTTTATATCTTGTAACCTCAATAGATTCTGCACCACAACTACTTCCAGCAAACTCAAAATAATGAATGTCTCCTTGAGGGGAGCATTCTCCTGAAAGCTCATCATTTCCTATATATTGCCCAATATCACAACCTGAAAAATCAAGTACAGGGTCGCTCCACACATATTTTGGTGGACAATTATCTCCATTGCTTCTGCAGAATTGATCTATATTTACGCCTTGGAAGGTTTGTGCACTGTCTGCCGAATCTGAGTTTGTTGCTGTTGTTGCCGTTGTTGCAGAATCTGCGGTTATTGCATGTGCTGCATTATCAATTATTCCATCTGAATTTGCATCAATTGAAGCAGAACCTGTTTCGTCTGTTGTAACTTGTTGTAATGGATGCCAACCAATATTTGAACTAAAAGGAGTTGCTGCAAAAACTGTTAGAATTCCAAGTATTGATATAAATATTGCTAAGAAAAAAACGCTCCTCTTTTTCAAATCTATTTCGATTTGCATATTTTTTATTAAGCTTTAGGGCTTTTAAATTTTGCTGTTTAAGAAAACTTTGGAAAAGAAAAACTTAAATAGTTTTTTCTTATCTTCTATCCATGAATAGATTTAGAAACCTTACAAATTATGGATTGATTTCAGTTAGCGCATTTCTTGGAGGATGTGAATCTGGAGGAATAAATTTGGAAGTTGTGGAAAAAATCATAAGAGATGTTGGGCCAACTGCCGTGGCGACTATTCTAAAAAAAGATGCTATTTCAAAGGGAGATGTGAATGAAGCCATCATTTTTGACACGGTTGAAGATTATAGTCGTACAAAAATGATTGAAAGGGCCAGAGAAAATGAAATACTAGAAAGGAAGGTAAGAGTGACGCATGTTGTGGAAAGGGAGCCTTACGAGACTGTGGAAAGGGAGCCTACAGAAAGAGTTGCCTTTGTTAATGAAGGCAGAAGTTTCCAAGGAAGACCAATTAATTCTTATCAGGGACATGTGAAACAAGGAGGAGGGAACGGATTTGATATTAATCAAGGGACATTATCGATTTTTAATGAAGGAATTTATTGGTTTGATAAAGGGGGGAGAAGCAGGGGAATAGAGTATGGCCAAATCTCAGACATCTCATCAATAGGAAGTCAATCTGTGCTCCAAATAGAAACATCAGATGGAAAATTCTCAAAAATCTATTTTGATTCAGATACAAATGTTTCTGACATAGAAATGAAAATAGAATCAGCGCAAAAAAAATATTTTTCGGGTAGAAGAAAAACAGATTTTGAAAGTTTGAAGAGTTTAGAAATCTTTGAGAAATAATTTGAAAGTTCAAGAATATTTATAAATAACATTTCTGTATCTAGTTTATGAAAAAGGGGAGTGATTATCTTAAATTTATTTCATTATTCCAGATTATTTTAATGATTAGTTTGACTTTTTCTTTTTCTTTTATTCTTTCATCTACTTTTGTTGGTGCTGCGGAAAGTATAGCGCCCACACAAACCGCACAGGGTTCTTATACTGTTGAATTTGGAGATACTTTAAGTGAGATTGCAGCACGATACAGCACCACTCCCAACACAATCCTTGCTCTGAATAGTTTTTTAATAAGTGAAGATAGACCGAGTTGTTTTGATAGTCTACAGGGGGTAGATTGTATTTTTCCAGGAGATAAATTAACTATACCAATTTCTACTACGACTCAAGATTCTCAAGCAACAGAAGAAAGGGTTGGAAATTTTATCACCAAACTTACTGGTAAAGCTGAAGATCTGGGTATAACCCCAACCCCCACTACAAATCCTGTTTCTTTTGATTGTAAGGGGGACATATGTCAAATTCCTGGAAGTGAATTATCATACGATTTGGGAAATAGCACTGGGCCTGAAGGTGAAGGGTTTTGTGGAGGAGCTGCAGGAACTGGATTTTCAAATTGTAGTTTTTTTGGTATTGAAGGTGGCTGGGGTTATTTTGCAGCAACAGCAGTTTATGCATATGCTATATATACAGGAATCCAATGGGTAGGAAGTGCTTTGGGAATAGATGATTCAACTACTGATGCAATAGCAAATGGGGCAACTGCAGCATATCTGGTAACACAAATTGCTAGAGTTCTTGCTCAAGAATCGCTTCTTGGATCAACAGTGGGAGCATGGGCTGCTTCTTTTTTGGCGATTCCTGGCATAGGGTGGATTGTTTTTGCCGTGGTAGCTGTTCTTTCATTCAAGAAAGAAAAAGAACAAACAGTTACATTTACTTGCTTGCCCTGGCAGGCTGAATCAGGAGGAGATAATTGTAAATTATGTAATAATCAAGATGTTCCTTGTAGTGAATATCAATGTAGAAGTCTTGGAAAGGGATGTGAATTAGTTAACAAGGGAACAAGTGCTCAAATGTGCGACTACATATATGATGGAGATGTTATCCCTCCAGAAATTGAGCCGTTGGAAAGCGCTTTGTTGGATGGATATATTTATACACCAGATGGAGCAGTTTCTCCACCAGATAGGGGAGTAAAGATAATAAATCAAAACTCTCCCGAAAATTGTGCTCCCGCATATACTCCTTTAAGTTTTGGAATCCAAACTAATGAACCAGCAGCATGTAAGATAGATGTTTTAAGAAAAAGTAATTTTGAAGATATGAGAGCATTCTTGAGTGCAGGATTGTTAAGATATAATCACACCTATTCATTCAGTCTTCCAAGTCCCGAGGCTCTTGCTGCAGAAAATATTACTTTAGAAAATGGGGGAGATTTCCAAATATATATGAGATGTGAAGATGCTAATGGAAATTCAAATCCTGCAAATTTCCAATTTAGATATTGTGTTGAAGAAGGACCAGATACAACCCCACCTTTCATTGTTACAACAAGTATAATAGATGGCTCGCCTATAGCCCATCAACAAAAATCAGCCGATATTTTACTTTATGTAAATGAGCCAGCAGAATGCAAGTGGGATCACCAAGATAGAAGCTATGATTTAATGTCAAATTCTCTTAGCTGCCAAACTGAAGTTGCAAGTTTTAACTCTCAGGCAGTCTATACCTGTGACACTACCTTGGATGGTTTGAAAGATGAATTTAGTAACGAATTCTATTTCAGATGCAAGGATAAACCAGGATTCCCAGAAAATGAAAGAAATACTAATGAGGAATCTCACAAGCTTACTTTGATGGGAACTAGACCGTTGTTAATAAGCTCTGCATCTCCAAACAACGAAGTAGTTAGTGATTCCGCAAACGCTGTGAGCGTTCAATTAGAAGTTGAAACTTCCCAAGGATTCAAAGATGGAGAAGCACTTTGTAAATTTAGCGATACTGGAAATAGTGATGATTATTTACAATTCTTTGAAACAAACTCGCATTTGCATTCACAAGAACTATCCCTTGCAGAAGGCTCATATAATTATTTCATAATGTGCAATGATTTAGGGGGAAATACAGACAATGTTGAAATTAATTTCGAAGTTGAAACAGATACTGATTCACCAAGCGTTGTAAGAGTATACAAGGAAGATAATTTCTTGAAGATTATAACAGATGAAGAATCCTTTTGTGTATATGTAGAAGAAATTGGATGTAGTTATCCATTTAAAGAAGGAACCAGTCTCACAACTACGAATAATTTTAATCACTTTTTGCGATGGAATCCTTCTGGTTCAGATTTGTATATAAAGTGTGAAGATAGTTTTGGAAATCAACCAGCCCCAAATCAATGTAACATTGTTGTTAAAGCAAGTCAATTTTAGAATAGGGATTTCTTTGCTTAACCTTTTTTAAGATAGCGGATAATTTTATAAGTTCTTTTCTTCTAAACTTCACATGAGGAGATTAAATCAAAAAGGGCAATTAAAAATATCATTCGGAACTATTTTCTCAATTATTTTAATAGTGATTTTTATTTCATTTGCATTTTACACAATTCAAAAATTTTTAGGTGTAAAGAATTCCATTCAACTTGGAAAATTCTCGGAAGATTTCCAAGAGGATGTTAACAGAGTTTGGAATAGTGCTCAAGGCTCTGAAAAAAAATCCTACTTCATTCCAAATGGGGTTAGGTTGGTTTGTTTTGCAGATTATCTTTCAAACGAGAGAGGGGAAAACAGCAACCTCTATGATGAATTTATACTTTCTTTCTATAATGAAGAAAATTTGTTTTTTTACCCCCGGGAATCTGCAGAAGGATTTGATTCTATTGAAATAAGAAATCTTAATTTGGACAAAATTACTGAAATTAATAATCCTTATTGTATTGAAAATAAAAATGGCGTTGTAATTTTAACAATAAAAAAAGATTTCAACGAAAATTTAGTCACAATAACCGAATAAAATGAAAGGTAAAAAATTAAAAATTTTTAGCCATCATTTTTCTAAAACATGGGGGGAAGTGAAAGATAAAAAGGGGTTTCTTCAGATTTCTTTTGCTTGGCTTTTTGGAATAATTGTTGGAGGGTTTATTTTGTTCCTAGCTATTTATGCTTCTACTAAGATAATAGATGTACAAGAAACTAAAATTGACGCTCAAACTTCGGAAGAAATTGGGGTGCTTTTAAATCCTTTAGAAACTGGTTTTGAAACTGGGAGGACTTCTTCCATAAACTTCCCCTCGGAAACAAGAATTCACAATCGTTGCAGTAATGAGAGTTATTTTGGAAAACAAACAATAAAGGTTTCGCAAAAAATCTTTGATGATTGGACAGAGACAGATATAGAAGCTAATTTTAGAAATAAACATATTTTTTCTAAGGGAAATGTTGAAGGAAAGAAATTTTTGCTTTTCTCAAAACCATTTGAATTTCCATACAAGGTTGCCGATGTTATTTACTTAACATCATCTGAAACTAATTATTGTTTCATGGATGCTCCGGAAGAAATTGAAGAAGAGCTTGAAAATTTAGGTCAAGAAAATATTTTTATTGGAGGTAATTGCCCTGATTTGAGTCTTAAAGTTTGCTTTTCATCTGGGATAAATTGTGATATTGAAGTTAATTATGGTAAAAGTGGAGAGGTTCAAAAATCTGGAGAGACCCTTTATTTTTATGAAGATTCTTTGATGTATGGTGCAATTTTTTCAGAGCCGGAAATTTATGAATGTCAAACCGAAAGACTTATTCAAAGAGCTGCAGAGTTGAACGATTTGTACTTAGAAAAATCTAATTTCCTTTCAATAAATGGCCCACAATGTTCAAATAATATTGGTCAGGATTTACTTGATTTGAAAAATATAGAAAACTCTTTTGATCATTCTTCAGATTTAAATGCTTTGATTATAAGTTTGGTTCGGCAAATTGATATCAAAAATGATTTGCAGGAGTGTGAATTATGGTAATCATATTACGAATGAAAAATAAAAAAGGGCAGTTGAAAATTCAGCAAATGGCATTTATGTTATTAGCGGTTACTTTGTTTTTTGCATTGGTTGGATTGTTGGTTTTATCTTTCCAGATTTCTAATTTAAGGGATACTGCAGGAACCTTGGAAGAAAGGAATGCTCTTTTGCTTGTAACTAAACTTTCAAATTCTCCAGAATTTTCCTGTGGAAGAGCTTTTGGAAATGCGAGAACAAATTGCATAGATGCTGATAAGGCAATGATTTTGAAATCTCAAATTTCGAAATATGATAGGTTCTGGGATGTAGAAGAAATAGAAATAAGAAAGATTTATCCTCCGCAAACAATTGATGAAGGATGTTCGTTTGAGAATTATCCAAATTGTAATTTGATAAAAGTTCTTGAAGGTTCAGGGAATAGCGTGGGATATTCCAATTTTGTTTCTTTATGTAGAAAGGAAAGAGTAAATGAAGAGATTCGAGATAAATGTGAATTAGCTAAATTGATAGTGAGTTATAATGCAGAATAAAAAAGGGCAGGAAGAAATGGTTGGGTTTGCACTAATAATAATAGTTGTGTCTGTGATAATTCTTGCTTTTTTAGGATTGTCTTTGAGCGATGGAGAAAAAGAATCGGTTGAAAGTTATGAGGTAGAAAGCTTCATACAATCCTTTTTGCAATACTCTTCTAGTTGTGAAATTAATTCAAAAGTTTTGGAAATTGATGATTTAGTTAAAGAATGTTCGAGAGGAATTAATTGTGATTCTGGAGAAAATGCTTGTGAAATTCTTGAAGAAACTATTGGGGAAATAAGTGAAGCAAGCTGGAGAGTTGAAAATGGAAGTTCGATTAGAGGTTATGAGTTGTTGATCAATTCTGCAAGTGAAAACCTTGTAAACATTACAAAAGGAATTCAAACAGGCAATTCAAAGGGGGCAATACAATTCCTTCCAGATGGGATTGAAATTACATTTAAATCCTATTACTAAATTTTTACTGTGATTAAAACAGAATCTACAACAATTTCTGGCCGGTATCTTGTTCGATTTTTAGTTTTTTCGGAAATCAAATCTATGAATCCGAATCTTTCAAGCAATTTTATGTCATCATTTACTGATTTAAATCCTCTTCCAAGAATTTTTGCCAATTCGTAGATTGAAGCAGGTTTTTTTGTCTTTATTACATGCAAAATTCTTGCTTTTTCATTGCTTAGAAGTTGCCTTAAAGCCAAAATTCCTGAAAAATCATAATCTTTCTTGGAGAAATTAGATTTTTTAAATACAGAAAAGTTACCTTCTTTCTCGGTTATTGTGATTTCTCTTGTTTTTGTGGTCATGTGATTAGCCATATATTTTGGCAATTACTTCCAAAAAGCTTATGGGGTTTATTTTTAAATATATATCTATAATCTATATTTTATATATATGGTATTGATTAAAATATATACTAAATCTAAATACCATATATTAATAAATCTTCCTATTGATAAAAAGTGGTAGATTGTAATCTTGTTTTAGTAACACCAAAAGCTTTATAAATAAAGTTTATAAAACGGGCTATTTTAGAGAAATATTGTGATTTTATACAATAAGCTTTTTAAAGTAATATTGGTTCGGTTTTTTATTCATGGAATATCTAATAGGGTGTTATCATAGTCATTCAAAAAGACAGTTCTACCCTATGACTGTCGGCTTGAGTGGAGTTGCCTTAGGCAACATGATTATAGAGCTGAAAGGAGGTTTAAAATAAAAACAATGTTAAATTTTAGAAAAATATCGGCTATTGGAGTTAGTGCGCTTATGTTCGGATTGACTGCTGGAACCGCTGCTGCTGCAAATTACCCATCACCTTTTGTTGTTGGTGGAAATGCAGATGTAGCCATTGTTTATGGTACCGGAACTGGAGTTTCAGTTCTTGACGCTGTTGAAGCAGGTAATATACAAAGCAACCTGCAATCTTTCACGACTGGAACAGGATCCGGTGGTACTTCATCAATTGAAGGAGATGGAATACAGCTTCAAAGAAGCACAGATAAATTCAATCTTGGAGACAATATGAGTGCGTTCTACAGTACCCTTGATAGTGAAGAATTGACAGTAGTTCTAAAAGATGGAGTATACTACAATGACGCAAATGAGGATTTTGAGTATGAACAAGAGCTAACACTCCCAACGACTACTCAGATGACACACTTTAGGCACAGAGACTACAATGACTACGAGCCTACAATAGGCTTCCAGTTTGCAAGAGGTGATGCCATCCTTAACTACACTTTGGAGTTCACTCCAAATGATGCAGAAGGAAGTGCTGACCTTTCCGACTTTTCAAGCACATTTGTGGAAATTCTTGGAAAAGAATATTTCATATCTACTGTGACTGCAAGCGGAGATGAATGGACCATGACCTTACTTGACTCAGCTTCTAAGACTACTCTTAACCAAGGAGAATCTACAACAGTAACTGTTGATGGAACTGCTTATACTATAAGTATACAAGCTATCTCTTCTACGGGAGCAATCTTAGTGGTTAATGGAGAAACCACAAATAGGCTTAATTCTGGAGATACACAAAAACTATCTGGAGGAACAGGACACATCGGTGTTACTGACTTTCAAGCTGCAGCATTCCAAGGAGATACTGCTTTTGTTGAATTTAGCTTAGGAACAGGTGAAATAGTTCTTGAAGATGGCACCGAAGTTGAAATAAACGGAGATGCTGTAAGTCAAATAGACAGATTCGACGATTTCAAACTTAATTCCTATATAGTTAATGCCACAACAAACATAGAGTCAATAACTCTTGAATGGTTGGCTGACGATGATGTATTCTTGACGTCTGGAAACGATTTGGTTATGCCTGGATTTGGAGGTGTTAAACTTAGTATGAATGACTTTGTTGTAAATACTAGAGAAACAGTTACCTTCAACGCGGGAGATCCATTTAGTTTGACTACAAATGTTAAAAACGGGCCTGTTACATTAGATTTATTCTATTTGAACAGTACTGAAAATGGATTTGGATCAAATCTTGGTACAAGTGCTACACAACATCTAATAACTAACGAGACTGGAGGACCAAATTCAGTTGTTGCACTTAGTTTGGTAAACGAAACTTATTTCGTTGCTTCCTGGATTTCAGGAAGAGACTCAGAAACTTATGTTTATGAGTTAACTAACCTTAAGAACAATAACGGTAAGAACGAGACAACTTTGACAAGCCTTTCTGGCGGTTCAAATATTGTCTTCAGTGAAGTTACAGACAACAAAGACGTTGGAAGATTAAGGTTAACCCTTGACGCTGCTAACGTAATTGATGAGACTGCAACTGTTAGAGTAACTCCTGTAAGTGGTGGAGATGTCTACACAGACAGAGTATTCACGGCTGAAGGTTTGCAATTCAAACTTCCAGTAAGTGTTACAAATTCTTCATCCTTAGAAAATGGAGTATGGCTAGGTAATTCAAGTTCGCCAACAGCTGCAAACACAACTTTCTCTTTCAACTTTACAGAAGAAGATAGAGATGGAAATGTTGCTTCAGGAAGCTCATTCCAGATTGGAGTCAGTATAGATTCTGACGACGGAATTGAGGGAGATGTTGAGCCAGTTGAAGTAACTATGCTTCAAATTGGTAGGACTGGAGATGCCTATGTTGGCTATGTCCAATCTGATCTTGCATCAATGGTTGAATGGACAAAAGATTCCAGTGGACTTGATGCAATGCGGGTTACATACCATGGAAGCGAAGCTTCCGCAGCTGTGTTTGTAGGTGAATTAGATGCCACATTATCTGGAGGTTCTTCAGGAGGTTCTGCCTCACTTGGAGAAGTTTTAGTTAAAGACACAGAAGTCAGCTCAGTTAGTTCAAAGAACTTAATTGTGGTTGGTGGAAGTTGTATAAACTCAGTTGCTGCAAGAGTGCTTGGATCTGGATGTGGAGCAAGCTTCACTCAAACTACAGGAGTTGGTTCAGGCCAATTCTTGATACAAAGTGTTGGTGATGTTTACTCAACTGGAAAAGTTGCGCTAGTTGTTGCTGGTTACGAAGTTGCTGATACCGCTAATGCGGCTAAATATCTAAGGACACAATCCATAGATACTGCTGCTGGTAAAAAATACATCGGAACAACTTCAACAAGTGCCGAACTTCAAGTTGCTTAAGTAGTAAGTCAAAAACTTTTAATTTCTTTTTTTATTTTTTCATTTTTTAGAGCATACTGTTAAGTGTGCAAAAATTTTTATACCAATTAAGCCAAAAACTTAAATGAGAAAACTAATTTCCAAAGAAGCTGAAGCAAAAAAGAAAAAGAAGAACCAAATTACTGTGGGTGTGGTTTTGATATTCCTTATGCTGTTTAGTACATTAGGTTATGCGTTTCAATTTATAGGAGACAATGATGGGACAGGAATTTTACCAGATTCTGAAACTTTTAATTATAATGGTTTTGAATTTAGGGAACAAAGTGGTTTTTTTATATTAAGCAAAGATGGTAAAAATTTTATATTTAGAAATCATCCTGCAAATGTTCCAAATTTTAATTTAGAATTGAATTCTTTTGAAAGTTATTTAGATAGACCTCTTTACATAAACTCCGAAAGTCCTGGAGCTTCTTCAGAAATAAGAACAAATCTAATTCAATTTGTAGATGGTTTGAAAGAAGGTTGTTTTAAAGATAATTGTAAAGAAGAGTTTGAAAAAATCACTTGTGAAGACAACTTCATCCAAATAAGAATTAACGAAAACGGAGAAAATTTAATGACTAAAGAAGGGAATTGTGTATTTATAGAAGGCAAGGAAGAAGATTTGGATTTGCTTGCTGATTCTTTCCTGTTTGAAATAATTGGTGTGAGTTAAGTTTAAAAATTAAATTCATCTAAAATTCAAATGGCATCACAAAAAACAAAACAGATTAATGCTGAAAACAAAATCTTAAGGAATTTCTTCATTTCTATTTTTGTTTTTATTCTCTTTATTTTAGCCGCTTATCTTTTCATAGATAATTTAAGACACTTCGAATATGAAGGAGTAGAATTCCAAACAGTAAGTTTCTGTGATGCCGAACCATGTTTAGTTTTATATAAAACCACCTTTCCAGTAATTACAGGGGAAGGAAGAACGGCAGATATGTATCTTAGAAATGACCCTCGAGAATTGAAAGATATAGAATTTAATGGAAGTATGAACCTTTTCGGGGAATTTATTCTTGATTCTACAAATGATTTTAATTGTGAAGGGGATGGAGTTATTGCAATTGCGAATATGGTTCAATTCTATGAACTCTTTGGAGTAAATATTTTCAAGAATGATTCAATTTCTTGTGATGAAACTTCAGAGCATACTTATGTAAGAATAACTGAAGGCAATGAGACAAGAGTTCAACAAACTGGATTATCTTGTTATGATATAGAAATAAAAAATTGTGAAATTCTTGAAGGTACTGAAAGATTCTTGTTAGAATCTTTTGTTAAGGTTAACAAATTATTTTTTTGAGCTTCTTTTTCTCGAATGTTTGAATAAATATTTTAAATCTGAGTAGAATGGAATTTCTTTTATCTTGAAATATTTTACTTGGGCAAACCAAATTACAACAACAAATACAGTACTCATAGAATACCAGAAAAATTCATGAGCCAATATGAAAAGTGAGGCTCCTTCAAATAAGATGAAAATTAACACAACTATTCTAATTATGTTTATTGTTAGTAAAGCCACAAACGAAACTAAGACTATCTTTATTCTTTTCTGTAAACTGATTCCAGGAGTCGCCAGATTTAAAATAAGTAAAAGAAAGTATGCTGAGCCAGCAATACATGCTTTTATAAATTCTATAGCTATTCCATCGACTAAAATTATATCTCCGAATATTTTTGTTTCAAAAAATAAACTCATTATGACAAAAACAGGGATAACTGTCAAAGGCGTAAAAATAAGATAAAAAATAAATAAACTATTAAGAGAAACTATAATTAAAAAGAAATATCTTGAGAAGATTTCTAATATTTTTTTAGATTCATCACTAAATTTCATTAAGGATGAATGAAAAATCACTTTAAATAATTTAAGAATTATCTTCTAAGAATTCTTATGGCAACAATGATTATTGCTACCACAATTATTAGATTAAGAATTGCAAATCCCCACAAATAATTTACTCCAATTGCTCCCCCTGTAAAAAATCCAGATTTTCCTTCAATCAAAACTGATACTGGTTGGCTCACAACTAGAGTGTTTTCAGATATAACTTCAATATTGAAAGTTTTTTGTCCTGAAACATCTTTATTTACCTCTAAAGTTAAAATAACATCTCTTGAACTCCCTGGACTTAATATGAGGCTTGAAGGGACAGCATTTGCTGAGTTTGCCCATTCTCCGAATCCTGCTGGATTAATCAAAAACTCTGCCTGTTCATTTCCCGTGTTTGTTATAACTGCTCTTACAACAAGTTCATCTCCTGCTCTTCCTCCAGATTCAAGGTTAGCTGAAACGGTTGCTGTTCCCCCAGAATTACAATTTCCTTCCACTTGTAAATACACGAAGAATTCTTCGTCTGAGGTTTCATCGTAATTATCATCATCTTCATCGTAGCCGTAAAAGGTATTCATTATCAAAATATATTGCTTTTCTTCTGCATCTTGAGGCACATTAAATGCGAAATTGACTGTTCCGTCATCTCCAGCATCAAAATCTCCTAAAAGAACTTCCTCTTGATTGACTCCAAGTTCTTGGTTTCTAAGAACAACTGCAATTTGGTCTTCAAAATCTTCGTCTCCTATGTTCCAAACATCTGCTGAGAATGAAACTTGAGAACCACAGAAAGCCTGGATTGGTATTGGATAACTTTCTCTATCTACAATAACCATCTTTTCTTCATCATTTTCAGCTTCTACTGCAATGTCTGTGTAAGTGTTTTCTCCTCCAGAGAATGAACTTGTTCCTTCTTCAAAATCGCTTGAAAAATCAATACATCCTTCTTCATCATCTTCACTGAAAGTTCCTTCAGCCTTAACCATTACTCTATAGCTGTCAGTTTTGAAAGCTTCACTTGGGTCTACTCTAAATTTAAATATGTGTTCTCTTTCTTCATTTTCATCAACATCTCCCAAATCATATTGCTCATCTTCTTCAGATACCCAAATCATATCATCAGAAACATCTTTTCCATTTTCATCAAATAAAGCTAATGTAATTTCTACATCTTCGAAAGCATCGTCATCCCTGTCATTTTCAACTTCAACTTCAATTTCTATTGTGTCAAGAGGCAACCATTCTTCTTCATCTCCTTCGCCTCTGTTATTAATATCAACATTCAAAGTCAAACCATTTGCATTAAATGCTCCAGCTCCATCAGCACAAAATTGTGTTGGGCTTGGATTTGAAGATTCTGTTATTGTGGTTGAGAAGTCAAATGTTGAATTTTGGGCCAACCCTTCTGGATGAGCCAAAACTGTTCCATTTATTTCTCCGTCAAAATTAGTATTAAAATTTATTGTGGCTGTTACAGATATTTTGCTGCCACTACTAATTGTCGTTCCGCTATCAGGAGAGAATGAAATTGATGAACTTCCGCCATTGACGGTTGAATCGCTCCAATTAATATCATGTCCTCCTAAGCCAACATCTTCAAGATCAAAGGTAATTTCGAAACTCCCAACAGTCTGAGAAATTGTATTTGGAGCATTAATATTACTAATATTAAAAACTCCATTATTATCTAAATTAGAAAATCCCGCACTTGTAAAACTAACAAATACAGCAACGAGAAACATGCTCAAAACAAACAATCCTGGTGTTTTTGTTTTCATTTTTGTAATCATTCTGGAGTTACTATGGTTTATAAAGATTTCTATTTTGAAAAATATATTTCAAAAAGTTTATATACATTCTGGTTTTAATTTTAATATGACTTTGAGATCTCATGAAAATTATGTAGGCGCTTGGGCTTTCCTCATAGGAGTTGTGCTTGCCGTCTTGATTGGGCTTTCAACAAGCCTTGCAATATCCTTTCTAATAACATATAGTAAACAGATTTACGCCATACTGGTCTTGCTTGGAGTCATTGTAGGTTTCCTCGGAGTTACGGGAAAAGACTCACAAACATTCCTCATTGCAGCCGCAGTATTGGTCATAGTAAGTGGTTTGAGCGCAGAAAGTATTAGAGGTTCATTAATTGGGATTGGGATTGGGGATGCTGTAAATAACATCTTCAGTGCATTAATTGCCCTTTTTGCCCCTGCAGCAATAATTGTATCTTTAAAGACTGTGTTTAGCATTGCTAAAGTTTAAATGGAAAAAAGAAATCTAAAATGTCTGTTTGGGAGACATGATTGGGAAAAATTTATGGGTCCGCGAAGTGTTGGAGGTGGAAAGTTTTCTCAAAAGTATGTTTGTAAAAGATGTAGAAAAATGAAAGAAGTTTCAGGCTAGAATCCAACTGCTTCCTTGTCTAGAGATTCTTCAAAATCTTCATTAAAGTAAAGCTTTCTTTCTGCAGGATTCAAAATTAATGCCCTCCCAGAATAATCTTGTTTATCGAAACTTTTTATGGTAGATTTGTATTTCCTATTAGCACTTATTTTTATATTCTCGCCATCAGAAGTTTCAAAAAAATAATCCAACCCCCCTCGCTCATTCACTACGGGAGGTAAAACCTTCCCTTCAATAAATTTATTCTCTGATACTGCAGTAATAAGTTTATTAACCAGTCGCCTCATCTGCTTAACCATCTTAGAAATAATTATTCTTTTTTTTCAATTTCTTCCTTGTGTATCTTTGCGAAAGAAGGAGTTGCTATAACTAAGTTTTCTCCGAATCCTGCGATACTCCCTTCAAGAACATCAATTGTTTTCTTTACTTTTGAAATTGCCCTCTTAAGTTCTATTGAGTCCCTTTGTTTCAATGATTTTATATCCATAACTACAATTGTGTAGCCCTCTCTTAAAGAATTTAGAACTTGATTAACATCTTCGTATTGCTTCATAACGAAAAGTTTTACGGAAATTTTCTTATTATCTTTTTCGTTGTTCAAATCTATTTCGAGATATTCGTCCCCGTCTATATTTTCTGGAGAATCTGAAAATGCTCTTCTTATCCTATCAAAAACCATAGTAAATTTACAGGCAAGATATTTATAAAGATTTCGTAACTTTTTGTCGACTATTTCTCTGAAAGTTCAGCCCTCATGTTTTCTAGTTTTTCCATAAGAGAACTTTCCTGTTTAGAAAGAGAATCTAACCTCATCTCCAAAATCTTAACTTTATTTGAAAGTTCTTCAATAACTTTCTTTCTGTCAGTTTTTACCATGAGTTGCCCAATAATTTTAAAGGCGTCTTCATCAGAGGATTTCAATTCTTCCAAACCTGCTTGAGTTTCAGACAATTCCATTTCAAAAGATTGTCTTTGCATAAATGAGTTTTGAAGATTCTGTTCAAGAATTTGCATTTCCTGGAGTTTTTGTTGATCCATCTATATTGCCTTAACCTTTTTTGCTTTTGTTCTAGGTTTGTAGAAAATTTTGCTTCCACAATGTGTGCATGTAAATCTTTTTTCTAGATTTTTATGAATTATTTTTTTCTCACACTTAAAACATTTGTATGTTACCATTTTATTATTTATTACTTAGACTTTTTATTCTTTGCCCAAGTAGTAAGCTCCTCCTGCGAATTTCTTTGAACATTTTTTCCTTGTACATTGCCAAATCCCACTTGATACTCTTTTAACTCCTTCTTTTGCGCAGAAAGGGCATTTTTGTTTTACCCTTTGCTTTGTTTCTACCTTTACAAGTTTGTCTTTTATTTTCTTTCCATACCTAGCGCCGAATCTTCCAGCCGATTTTGATTTTTTTGATTTTGCTGTCATTTTTATAAGATAATAATTAAAAATTAGTTTTTAAAATGTTTGGAGAAAATGGGGCTGCCCGGATTCGAACCGGGGTCGTCAAGTCCCAAACCTGAAAGCTTACCAGACTGGCCCACAGCCCCTTAAAATAAGAAAGCTGGAGTGAATTTATAAAACTATTTTTTTTCTTCCGGTTTCTTTTCCGCAGTTTCAGTTGCAGGTTTTTCCTCAGTTTTTTCTGCTTCTTTTTCTGCCTCGGCTTCCTTAGCTGCTTGTTCTTGCTTAATCAAGATATCTTGCTTAGATTTTAGTTTCGAGATGAAATCCTCAAGTTCTGCTTTTTTATCTGCAGGAGTTTCTGTAATTTCTTCATTGATTTGTTTATCATATTTCCCTTCATCAATTTCTTTCTGAACATCTGTTGATTCTTTGCTTTCTATCAGGACTCCAAGGCTTCCACAAGTTCCAACAACAGATTTTGTTGCTGCTCTCAAATCCTTAGAAAGCAAATTTGGTAATTTTGTTTTTGCAACTGAAATGATTTGCTCTATTGAAGCATTTGCAACTTTAACTTTTTCTTGAGCTCCAGAAGCTTTCTCAATTTTTAGTTCTTTTTTTAATAATTCTGAAACCGGAGGAGAAAAAACATTCACTTCTATGTTGTTATCAGTATCTATTTCTAATTCTACAGGGACCTTAAGTCCTTTGAATTCTTGTGTGGCTTCGTTAACTTTTTGAATTAATTGCCCCACATTTAATCCAAGAGGTCCAATCTTTTGACTAAGTCCAGGATTGGGAGTTAAGTTTCCACCTTCAACCAACAATTTAATCTGCATAGTCTTCTCCTTGAAGTTTAGTTCTTAAATTTTCCCTTTCTCTTATTAAACTCCCACTAACACTTTGAGCAATTAATAATTCATTTTTATATTCGCTTGCATTATTACTTTTGAAGTTTGCCACATGAATTTCTCTTTCAAAATTTTCCATAGCTCCTTCAAGTCCAGAAATTCTATGATTAAGAACCCCTATTTTAGATTTATAGATAATCTTTCTAACCTCATTAGCCAAATTTTTTAACTTATTCGTCGTCATCATCGTCTCCTTCCTCTCTTCTTATAACTTTTATATTGTCTAATTTAACAGTTACCGGAAATTGGACAACTGCCCCAAATAAACTCACAACCACTTCCTCTTTTTGAGGGTCTATTCTCAAAACCTTTGCTTTTTCTCCTTTGAAAGTTTGCCCAATTATTTCTACAACATCTCCTTCTTTTATTATTATATTTTCCACTGAAGGCTCAACCATGCTTTGTATTTCTTCGTAGCTGATTGTCTTTCCAATTATTCCTTTTATATAGGGTAAATTGAATGCAGCTTCTTCTGCCGATTCTCTGTCTTCGGCTTCTAAAAGAACATATCCCCTTAACCCATGAGGCCTTGAAACTGAAAAAATATTCAAACCTTTTTTCTCGGCTCGAGCTGAGATTAAATCTATAGCTCTTTCTTCTTTGTTTGTCGTAACTTTTATTATAAAAATCATTTTTGTTTGTTCCACTAGCCTTAGATAAATAAGGAATAGTAATACTAGTTAAAAATTATCGTTTATAAGTTTTGGGGTTTAGTCTTTGAGGCAGCGGACTGAGGCACTAACTCCTTCGGGATTGCCATAGGCTAAACTACCCCCAGATGAACTTGATTGGTAACTCAAAGAATGCATGAAAGCATAAGGGGATGTGTCTGACCAAAAATAAGCTTCTTCGTTTTTGTCCATGTAGGATCCATCTTCTTTCAATCCACCAGGTAATGCGGAGAATCCACTTTCATTGTTGGCTCCTGAATTAGGTTCTTTCCATAACCCCTTCCCATTTTCTAAAGTTCCGGTTGATTTCATTTTTCCTCCAGCAGTTAAAGAACTGCCCAAAAAATCAAATAGAGAATCCCAGTCTGATTCTGATGGAAGATGCCACCCTCCAGGGCATGATTCTTTTGAGCTTTCAAAATCATACAATCTCCCATAAATCTCACAATTAGAGAACAAGTCGTTGTAACAAGAATCTCCTTCTGATGAATTATAATTTAAATTTTTAGCCATCCAAGTTTGAGAACCTATTGTAACTATTCCATATGATTTTCCATCTCTCGGGTCAACAAAAATTTCTTGGTCTTCTGGAATCTCACCATCGTAATCATCATCCCCACTCCCAGGATTTTCAAGCCCTTCAACTCCCACTTCATACAAAAGTTTATTTGATCTTATCAAAGTTCTTGGAGAGAAATCCCCTATGGCAGAACTCAAAACTCCTGTATCCATCCCAATCTGTGCCTCCAATCCACCATAAAGACTTAAATGAGAAAAGCTCGTTTTAAATTCAAAGCCTCCACCAACTCCTACAAAAGGTCCTGCAATCCCATAGAATAAAAAACTCATTCTTAAATCCAACCCAGTTTCAAAAGATTGTGCTCTTGAATTAGATAGGTCGAGATCAAAATCATTTGAAAAATTGTGGGTTGTGCCCCATTGCCCCCCAGTATATTCTAGTCCTGCAGATAAATTGGCTTCCTGTTTTACCAATATTGAAAGAGGAGAAAGGGTGCCATGCATGTTCACATAAATTCCTATCTCTGGGGAAATCACTATTGGAATTATCCCTGCATACGCAGCTATAAATGGACTGAAATCTATATCCCCTATCTTCACTTCTTTTTCTAAAACTAAATCTTGCAAATAGCTTTCTTTCTCAACCCTCAATTCTGAGGTTTCATTAAGATTTAATTCAAATAACAAACGTTCTATTCTTCCATCTTCTTTCTTTATTTCGAATCTATATCCAGGGTCAAAAATAATCTTTCCAGAGACTCTAATTTGATCATTTGTTGTCAATGGGTTTTTATCAAAATCATAGATTATGAAATCGTTGAAGGATAATCTAAGTTTTTGATTGTTAGAATCATCTACAGAAACTAGTGCCCTTAATGCTAAATCTTCTCTGTAAGATTGATGAAGCTGTTCATTTTCAAAACTCACAATAGCTCCTTGTGTAGACAACTCTCCACTAGCGATATATCCTCCATCCCCAATTGCTTCTTCAAGGGTGGTTTGAGTTGTAAAAGCCGCTTTCTTGTCCGAGGATAAGCTCTCAACTTTTTTAAGAAAACCATTTGGAGCTTCTTGACTTGGCGCAGAGACAACAATGGTTCCTCCTCCATAATTAACTGGCTCAGAGAAATAGATAACATCATTTTCATGTGAGAAAAATTCTACATTTTCCATTTCTTTTTGAGAAAAAACTTTTACCTCCTGTTCTTTCACACTTATATTGTAGGTTGTATCTTTAAAAGCGCCGTGAGGATCTGTGCAAACTGCTTTAACACTCGATGTTCCAATTTTTTCTATGACTATTTCTTCATCCAATGAACTTGACTTCGGCCCAGATATGAGAAACCCATCTAAATAAAGGGCATAGTTCAAATCACTTCCTTCAGGATCTGAGCAAGAATATCTTAAAGAAACGGCCAAAGGGGAATCTCCTTCCAAAGGTGATGCTGATTGGGTTCGAATTATTGGGGCTCTATTTGAATTTTGAAGTGGTTGAGAGGTTTCATTACTGCCCGAACCCCCACCACTGCATGCGGCAAGTGAAGAACATAAAAGAATTTCTAAAATTCCTTTTCCAAGTTTGCTCCTTGATTTTTCAGAAAACATCTTAAGTAAAAATTCCCATAATAATAGAAATTGTAAAACCTACTAAACCAATTGCTAAAATTCCAACTGCAGAAATCTTGGTAACCATTTCGAACTCTTTCATCGTCGGTTTTCTCAAAACATACCAAACTCTTCTACACTTCATTGCAAAAGCTTTTAGGTTGTCTAATTTTTCATTCATAAGAAACAAAGAGATACTTCATTTTTAAGATTTGCTGGAATAATTATTTCTAAAATTTGATGGTTTTGATAAAACAGCATTAACCTTTGATTTATAAAGCAAAGGTTCGTAGATTAAGAAGATTTATATCATCTAATTCTTTCATCGCAGAATCAATTTGCTCTTCAGCTTTCCAGTAATCCTCTTGAGTATACCTTGTGTCTATTCCAGAAACTCCATAAATTCTATCTTTTGTGTATTTTTACTCAAAGAACTCTATCCCCAATTCATCTTCGATTTCTTGGTGTTTCCTTTCATCAAGGCTTTCCCTGTGTCCAAAAATCTGAGAACTTTTTACACCTGTGGCTATGATTAAGACCCTTATGGTTTTGTCCATGTCTTGAGATATTTTTGCTCCTCCAATAAGTTTTGCTTCTGGGCTTAGTTTATTCCCAATATATTCTATGATTGCCTTATATTCATCAAGACTCATATCGTTTCCACCAATCACATTTACTAAGGCTCCTGTCGCGCCAGAGATATCTGCATCTAGTAAAGGGTTATGGGTTGCTTTCTCAACAGCTTCGATGGCTCTGTCTCCGGTGTCTGATTCACCCATTCCAATTAGTGAAACTCCTCCATCCGTCATAACTGCTCTGATGTCTGCAAAATCCAAATTAACCAAACCAGAAGAAGTCACCAATTCAGTTACTCCCTTCACGGCATTCGTTAATATTTCGTCAGAAATTTTAAAAGCAGTTTGTAAGGGCAAGTCTGGAGCTAATTCAAGAAGTTTGTCATTTGGGATTACAATTAAGGTATCCACAATTGACTCCATTTTTTCCAAACCATTCATGGCATTCTCGATTCTTTTCTTCCCTTCAATTGTAAAAGGCAAGGTCACTATTCCAATAGTTAATGCTCCTTGTTTTTTTGCTAAACTTGCAACAACGGGCGCAGCACCAGTACCTGTTCCACCTCCAAGACCACAGGTTATGAAAACCATGTCCGCTCCGTAAAGTTTCTTCTTTATGTCAGATTCTGATTCCCTTGCAGCCTCTTCACCAACGCTGGGATTGCTTCCCGCTCCAAGTCCATGAGTTAATTCCCTTCCAATTAGAATTTTTTGATCTGCGTTTGCATAAAGCAAATCTTGGGCATCAGTATTAAGAGCTATCAACTCTCCTCCTTTTATTCCTATTTCCTTCATCCTATTCAAAGAATTATTTCCTCCACCACCAATACCAAAAACTTTTATCTTTGTTGTTTGTTTCTTAATCAACTCTTCTAATTCCTGGTCTATTCCCATTACCTCTGAAGCCAAATTGTCAGAATTATTAGAATTCTGACTTGAGTAAAATTCATCCATGGTAAATTCAAAGTCAAGAAGTTTATAAGAATTATTGTGATTTTTTCTCAATGTTCTCTTGAAGATTTGCTTCCTTCTTTTCCTCTTTTTTCTCTTCAACCACTAAATCTAAATCAAGCATATCTTTTATCTTATCCTTAAATAATTCTGAAAATTTTTTGAATTTTTCATCAACCTTCAAGATTAATTTTTTGCCCTTTATTTCAAATTCAATTTCTTTTCTAAAAATAAATTCTAAAAAAGCCTTGGCTTTTTCATTAATGTCTTCCAATTTCCTCAAAACATTAACCTCATATACAACCGTTTTTCCTGCGACAGGATTATTGAAATCCACAGTTATTCTTCCCCCAGAGACTGAAAGCACTTTTCCAACTTGCCCGTCAAAATTGAACAAAACACCAGGAATTGGTTGAAGATTTTGCTCTTTGAAAACTCTCAAAGGAACTAATTTTATCAATTTACTTTCCCTATTTCCAAAAGCTTTTTCTGGTTCTAATTCAATTTCATATCTCCCAATTTCTTTGCCTTCAAGGAAATCCTCGACGCCATTCAGGAACATCCCCTCCCCTAAGGAAAGTATAAATGGTTTTGGCTGGGTGTTCTGATGGAGGTGCTCTTTCTCTAAAATCTCTTTTATATTTGAGTCAAAAATTTCCCCGTCTTTCACTTTTCCCACAAATTCGATTTCAATAAAATCCTTTTTCTTAAAAGCCATGAAAAAACACAATTAAAAATCTTTATAAATATATTTACTCTAAAATTTTAATGGTTTCAAAAATAATTGATGCGACTCAAGCAAGAGTTGGGAATAACATAATGGTTGATGGTACTCCTTGCATTGTTAAAAGTATTGATGTAAGTAAAACTGGAAAACACGGGCATTCCAAGGCAAGAATAGAGGCTATTGGAATAGCTAATGGACAGAAAAAAGTTTTTGTTGTTCCAGGGCACGATAAATTAGAGATCCCATTTGTGGACAAAAGAAGGGCTCAGGTTCTTTCAATTGAAGGAGATAAGGTCACTGTTATGGATTCTGAAAATTTTGAAAGTTTTGAGATTCCAATAAATGATGAAATAAAGAAAGAGATTGAAGAAAATTCAAATATAGAATATTGGGATGTTGAAGGTGAAAAAATAGTAAGGAGGAAGGTATAATGGCAAAAATCTTAGAGGCTCAAAATAGACTTTTCAAAAATGTTTTCGTTTGTAAAAAATGTCAAACAAAAGTTAAGGCTACTCCTGTGAGAATTCTTGAAGGGAAGGTCAAATGTAGAAAATGTAAAAAAGCGGCTTTCAGACCGATAAAGAAGAAGTAAGATGGCCATAAGCATTTTCGAAGTATTTGACATCTTATTTTTGATTGTGCTACTTGGCTCGTTGATTTGGTTCTTGAAAAAAAATAAAAAGAATTTGGTTAAGGAAGGTGGTTTATATTTGTATAAAACTTCTTGGGGGATAAAATTAATAGAAAAGATTGGAGGAAAATATAAAAGAACTTTGAGTTTTTTATCTTATGTTTCGATAGCCACAGGATATGTTTTAATGGTGGGAATCTTATATCTTTTAGGAAATACAACTTTCCAATATCTTACAAACCCACTAATAGTTGAAACAATAAGGGCACCTCCAATAGCCCCAGTAATCCCCTACTTCCCGCAGTTATTTGGACTTTCTGAATTTTTTCCGCCTCTTTATGCGGTTTACTTTATAATTTCGATTTTAATTGTTGCTACAATCCATGAATTCTCTCATGGAGTTTTTGCAAAAAGATGGGGGATAAAAATTAAAACGACAGGCTTCGCATTCCTGAGTTTCTTCCCGGTTTTCTTCGGAGCTTTTGTTGAGCAAGACGATAACCAAATGACAAAAACCAGCAAGTTTAAACAAATGTCCATTTTATCTGCAGGTGTTTTTGCTAATATAATTACAGGTTTAATTTTCTTCATACTCTTAATTTTATTCTTCCAATTTGCATTTTCCCCTTCAGGAGTTGTATTTGATTCCTATGCTTATGAAGAAGGAATTTCACTCTCAAATATTTCGTTAGTAAATGGTCTTGCTTTTTCAAGCTCAAATTATTCTGAGTTGGTTGCATTATCAAACGAAGAGGGATTTAATAAAATAGAAGCCAACAACATAAACTATCTAATAACTCAGGAAAGTTTACAGAGGCAACACAGATTCGTTGGTCAACAAAGTGTTTCTCTTTATTATGACTCTCCAGCCATAAATTCTAATCTTGAAAGAGCAATTTTTGAAATTAATGGAATCTCCGTTTCAAATCTTCAAGATTTGCAAAATGAATTATCTAAACATTCTCCAGGAGAGACAATTACACTTAATGTGCTTGGAGAAGATGGGCAAAATTTTGATAGAGAAATAACTCTTGGAGGAAGCCCTTTAGACTCAGAAGATGCTTGGTTGGGAGTTGCCTTTTCAAATAGAGAAAATGGATTCATAAAAAGTCAACTTGTTCATTTCTTAAATTCTTTTAGACCAGACAACTTAGGTTTTATTGACAACACATATCATGAGCCACTTCTTGGAAATTTTTCGGTTTTCATATATTATTTGCTCTGGTGGATAGTTTTGATAAATTTCTTAGTCGCACTTTTCAACATGCTTCCAGTAAGCATCCTTGACGGGGGAAGGTTCTTTTACCTAACGCTTCTTGGGATTACAAAATCAGAAAAAATATCCAAATTTATTTATGGAATAATGGGTTATTTTATATTAATGATATTTATCTTATTGATGTTAAGGTGGGTTGTTAGTTTCATATAACCCCAAAAAGATATTTAAACTCCGCAACATTAAAAGTGTAAATAAAAAAAGAGGTTTTAAAATGGCTAAGAAAAAAGCTGCTAAGACAACAAAGAAAGCTGCAAAGAAGACAACTAAAAAAAAGAAAAAATAGCTAGTCTGTAAAAAATTATTTTTTATTTTTATAAATCTATTATTCCTTCCTTTGTCAAGGCTGCAAATCTTATTCCAACTGGAAGATTTATCAAAGCAGAAATAAGGGCCATGTGCTCTTTGCCATCTCCAGAAGCCAAGCTTAACGCTACTTCAGTTCCTTTTATTTTTCCCTTTAATCCCTTAGATAATTCTTCTTTCAAATCTTTTATTTTTTTATCTAAATCTACTTTTACAAATTCGAATTTTTTTTCAGAGGTGAATTTTTTTGCAAATTCATCTCCAAGAACAATTATCTTTTCCCATTCCCCATATTTAATCAATCCAGAAACCTGTGCCCAAGTTCCTTTTCCCGTAGATAGTAAAACCACTAACTCCATTATACTGGTGATTTAGGCAGATTTATAAGAATTGTTGTTCAAAAGTTTTATAAACCAAAATCTTCTGTCTTTCCTACCGATAAACTACATCATCAGGAAATACATTCTAGGTTTCTGGTGCATAGGTAGGAGGAAAATGGAATTTGAAAACGAACTAAAAGAAGCTTTGAAAGAACTAAGAAAAGAAGAAAATAAACGGAAGTTTAATCAGACTGTTGATTTAATAATTAATCTTCAGAAGTATGATCATAAAAGAAACCCGGTCAACTTGTTCATTTCTTTGCCTCACAAAATAAAAGATAAAAAAATTTGTGGATTTCTTGAAGTTAAAAATGATAAAATTGACACAATTACAAAAAATGATTTTAAGAAATATTCCGATAAAAAAGAATTGAAGAAGCTGGTTAAGAAATATGATTTCTTT
The DNA here is from genome assembly GCA_040879765.1 of Candidatus Pacearchaeota archaeon. Lineage (GTDB taxonomy): Archaea > Nanobdellota > Nanobdellia > Pacearchaeales > GW2011-AR1 > JBBDJQ01. The sequence goes on from JBBDJQ010000001.1 coordinate 61,119, forward strand.
ATTGCTCAAGGAAGTTTAATGGCGAATGTTGCAACAACTTTTGGTAAAGTCTTGGGACCTGCAGGAAAAATGCCTTCTCCTCAATTAGGAATTCTAATGAATGTTGACGAAAAAGAAATAAGCAATCTCAAAGAAAGAATAAACAACAGCATAAAATTAAGAACAAAAGAAGCTAGTGTTAAACTTGCAATAGGTAAAGAAGATATGAAAGATGAAGAAATAATTGAAAATATTTCTCAAGTTTATGGATCTCTTACCAAGGCTTTGCAAAGAGGAAAAGACAATGTAAAAAATCTTGAAGTAAAATTCACGATGACTAAACCTGTTAAAATAAAATTAAGATGAATGCCGAAATAAAAGCTAGTGTTTCTGAAAAGAAAGTTCAGGAAGTTAAAGAATTATCAAACTTACTTGGAAGTAAAAAAACAATTTTGATTGCCTCAATAAAAAATCTTCCAGCTTCGCAATTTCAAGAAATTTCAAAGAAGCTTAGAGGGAAGGCAATAATAAAAGTTCCAAAGAAAAATTTAATTTTTAGAGCAATAGATGAATCAGGTAAAGAATATTTGAAAGAGTTCAAAGAAAAGATAGTGGATAATTCTGTTATTTTATTCTCAGATATTGATTCTTTTGAACTTGCTTCGGAATTGTTAGATAGTAAAAGGCCTGCCAAGGCGAAGGCAGGACAAGAATCTCCAGAAGATATTTCAGTCCCGGAGGGGCCAACTGATTTGGTTTCAGGGCCAGTAATAAGTGATTTTGGCGCTTTAGGAATTCAAATTCAAATTGACAAAGGGAAGATAACTATAAAGAAATCAAAGGTCATTGCCAAAGAGGGTAAAAAAATTTCTGGAAGTGCTGCAAGCATGATGGATAAGCTAGACATAAGGCCTTTTTCAATAGGTTTTGTCCCTTTGGCTGCTGCAGATAACGAAGCTAAAATAATTTATTTGGAAATAAAAATAGATAAAGAAGCTACACTTAAAGAACTTAAGACCTCTTTTTCTAGAGCTCTTGTATTTGCTGTTGAGATAAATCATCCAACTGAAGAAACAATAAGTTTTATGATTTCAAAAGCGGCAATGAATGAAAAAGCATTATCAAATTTATTAGAAAAAGAAACTGAAAACGTTGAAGAAGAACTTAGTGAAGAAAAGGAAGAAGGAAGTAAAAAAATATTAGAGGAATCAAAATCCGAAGAGGATGATCAAACTTTAGAAGAAAATTCTAAGGAGGAAAACTAAATGGAATACATGTATGGAGCACTTTTGTTGCACAAGCTTGGAAAAGAAGTTAGTGAAGATAATTTGAAGAGTGTTGTTGCTTCGGCTGTTGGCGATGATGGTATTGACGATGCAAAGATTAAGTCTTTGGTCGCAAGCTTGAAAAATGTCGACATAGACAAAGAACTTGAAAGCGCTTCCTTAGTTTCAGCTGCACCAGCTGCAGGAGCAAGTCCTGGAGAAGGAGCACAAGAAGAAGCTAAAGAAGAAAAGCCTAAAGAAGAGAAAAAGGAAGCTGCAGCTGAAGGTTTGTCTGCCTTATTTGGATAATTTTATTTTTATTAAAGTGGGCAAATCTCTTCACTACTTAGGTGAAGCTAGATTAATCTAAAATTTTTAATATAATTCAAAATGGAAAGAAAGGAGATTCTGGGAATTTTGTCAATCATTTCATTTGGATCCATATTATTTACTCCAACAGATTCGAATCTTTGGTTTTGGTTCTTTATTTTTGGGGTTCTCTTTGGAGTTGGATGGTTTAAAACTAAATAATCTAATTACATAAATCTTAAATAAAACTCCCAAGTTATTTTATTATGGATGAAAGGGATTTTTTGAGGTTGTGTACAATGGTTACTTTTTCACCCATAATTTTTCTTTCAATATATTCTTGGGTTGGACTTCTCTTTATTATTTTTGGATTGTTTTTTATAACTGGGTGGGTAATTTTTAAACCAAGAACCTTAGAAAAATAAAGGCCTGCATAGCTCAGTGGTAGAGCGTTTGCTTCGTAAGCAAAAAGTCGGGGGTTCAAATCCCTCTGCAGGCTTTTTGAAAAATAGAAAACGGAGAGATTATACATGAACAATAAGTTAAAGAAAGATCCACATATTAGTTTAACTCCTGATTATGAAACTTTAGAAACCCTAAGGAAGTTCTTAAAAGAGAATTTCCAAAGAAAAATTTAGGAGAATTATTAAAATTTAAATGAGATTTATTATTCAACGGTTTTGAGAGAGAAGACTAATTACAAACAATCCCTGTATTTTAACATGCTAGAATATTTTAATAATAAAGTAGCCTTATTTTTATCTGTATAATATTCTAAATCTCCGTTTTGATTTGCAGTTTTAACAATTTCACAAAGATTCTTTGAATTCATTTCACTGATGTATTTTGAATGTATCATTACTTGAATCAAAGGCTCCCCTTCACCAGTTACTATGGGCTGTCTCCAAATTCTTTGTCCATTTTCAAAATCATAAAAAAAAATTTGTAAGGGAGCATTATTAGGGATATCTTCTAGAATTCCACTCCCTTGAATTGCTGCATTAAATGTTTCAATTTGCACTTGACTTAAGGGATATGTTTGAACCTGTGTTGAATTAGAAACGGCCTTTCCAGTTGAAGGTAAATTAAAAAAAACTAAAATCGAAATTATGATGAACACTCCAGCAACTATCAAAATCTCTTTTTTATTTTTCATTTTAACATAAACGCCGTCACCAGGAATCGAACCTGGACGTCCATAAGGACCCTGGGTATTTGGCAGATTGTAAATGGTCGCAGGAGGTGCGGAACCTCACTGGTGATTCTGCGCTCAAACCAGGTGGAATACCATTCTCCGCATGACGGCATGGAAATTATTAGAAATAGAGAATTAAAAGAGTTTCTATGAGAACAAATCTTTCAAAAACCTAGCAAAGGATTTTCGAGGTTTACGTGTCTCAATTTTTATGGGTTTATTATCTTCTCCATAAAGTTCATATTTTATTTTTGGCTTATCCCTATTTTTAGCATTCAACTTTCTTTCTTCTTCCTTTTGTCTTTCTAATTTTTCTAATGCTCTAGAAATATCTGTTCTAGAATAGCCTTGTTGAACAAGAGACCATTTAAGGGATTCCTCTGTGTATCCTTTGGATAAATTTTTCCTAAAGTATTCAACGAGCTTTGCCCTTCTATCCTCCATATAAAAAGCAGAAGAATGAACTTTAAAAATATAATTATTCTGAATGTATGAATGCTCCTTTTTTAGGGTCTGAACGATAAGTTTCAAGAATTATGAGTATATATGCCAAAACCAAAGGTCCTAATATGAACCCAATTATTCCAAAGAAGAAAAGACCTCCAATCATCCCAACCAATAAAATTAATGGATGTATCCTAGTTCTTTTTGAAACAATCAACGGCCTAAGGATGTTATCTATGCTCGAGGAAAAAATTCCAAAGACTATAACCCCAAATGCCGCGAAAGTATTATCTGCAAGGAAAAGGTATATGGAAACCGGCAACCAAACGATTGTCGTCCCTATAACTGGAAATATTCCTGCAAGAATTGCTAAAAGCATCAAGAATAGAGCATTGGTTACTCCAAAAATAAAGAATCCTATTCCAGTTATAAGTCCTTGAATTATCCCCACAAATACTTGTCCATAGATGACAGCAATTGTGATTTCTTTAGATGATTTGAATAATTTTCCCTCAACATCTTTTGAGAAAGGGGAAAGACTTTTGAGGTATTCAAATAATTGCTCTCTATCTCTTAGGAAGAAGAAAAGTGTGAAGAAAACCACAACTAATTGGAAAAAGATTATTGGAAAGTTTAAGATTATTTTTGAAAGGCCATTTACTAAGGAGTTGGCAAGATTATTAACAAAAGAGAAAAGTATTGAACCAATTTGTTCTGAGAATTCTTCAGAGGCAAAGAATGAAGGGAAAATGGCTTTCAATGGTGTGACGAAATCCATTTGCTGGGCAAAAAGAAACACTTCAAATGATTGCTTTATAAAAATTGGAGTCAAAAACCAAATTGGAAGAATAATTATCAAGGCCATAACCATACAGATTAAAGTTGCAGAAAAATTTTTGGAATTTGTGAATTCAAAGATTTTGTCATAAAATGGAGAAAACACAACTGCAAAAATAACCCCCATAATTATTGCCAAAAGAATTGGTTTTAAAATTATGAATGACAAAACCAACAAGATTCCCAAGATCAAAAAAGCGCCAAATTTCTTCAAATAAGCGTCAGACATGGTATTATCTTGCGAATTAAATTTATAAACTTATTTAAAATAACTCTTTTACATAGGTAGATAAAATGAATTTTATAACCAAGATTTTTGAGGGAAAATTTGATGACAAGGTCCATTTACAATTTCAAAAGTTTTCTAAGGGAGAGTTTAGAGATAGGGCTTTGATTGAAGTAAAAAAATCAAAAGATAAATACACAATAAAAACTTCCGCGGAATTTTCTAATGAGCTTGTTAGAGTTATGGCTGAAAAATTGGGCTCAGAAAAAACAAATGTTTCTGGCGCAATAGTTTCTACACTTAATCTCGAGGATGAAATCGAATTCAAGGAGAAAAAACAATTTCAAGGAGTTAAAAGATATTTAATTGACAAAGAGATGTCTGGAGACGAACTCATTTCCCTATTAGATAATAATCCTAAGGCTTTTTTTGCCCTTAGTTTTGCATTTGGGAATGAAGTTTTGAAAGTTAAACCAAAAGCTCCAAAATCTGGAAAGCCAGGAAAGGGTGATGAAAAACCTAAGGTTGATTTTTGTTCTTTGAAAACCACTGACAAAGAAATTGCAAAAAGTTTTATTTTTGAAACTAGCGAGTTTCATAAAGCAGAGGCAAACCATACTTTTTTAATTGAAAGTATAGAAGTTCCCGAAGAATTAAAAGATTCTAAGGATTTTGCAAAAGTTAGAGAAGAATCAAGAAGAAAAGGAAAGATAATAAGAAAAGCTATTGTAGACGAGAAAGAAAAGATTTCTGAAAAAGAATTTGAGGTTTGAGTCCTAAAAAATATTTAGGGCAACGTTTAAAAAGCTATTTTTTCTTGAATCATCATTCCAGGAAAAAATGTTATCCGCTATATTGAGAAATGCCAGCAAAGAAATCGCCGAGAAAAGGAAGTTTGCAATTTTGGCCGAGAAAAAGGGCCAAGAAGTTCTTGCCTAGAGTTAACTGGAATTCTATTGATTCTCAAAAATCTATTAAGGGATTTATAGGATACAAGGTAGGAATGCTTTCTATAACCGTTAAAGATAATACACCTAATTCTCTTACAAATGGAAAAAATATTGTTATTCCTGTGACGGCTATTGAATGCCCGCCTATGAAAATCCTCTCAGTTAGATTTTACAAAGATGGAAAAGTTATGACAGAAATTGTTTCTAAAAGTTTGGAAAAAGATTTGAAGAGAAAGATTAAATTTCCAAAGACCGAAGGGAAAAAAATTGAAGATATAAAAGATTATGATAATGTTTCTTTGATAGTTTATTCACAAGTTAAAAAAACAGGGATAAAAAAATCTCCAGATTTAATTGAAGTTGGACTATCTGGATCTGTTGAAGAAAAACTTAATTTTGCTAAAGAAAATCTTGGAAAAGAAATAAGCTTGCCAAATGTTTTCGAAAAAGGAGATTTAGTTGATGTTAGGGGATTAACAAAAGGGCAAGGACTTTCCGGGCCTGTTAAAAGATTTGGAATAACTCTTAAGAGTCACAAGTCTGAAAAAGGAAGAAGGAGGCCAGGTTCTCTTGGACCTTGGCATCCTGCAAGGGTCACTTTTAGAGTTCCGCAAGCAGGACAGCTTGGAATGTTTACAAGAAATATTTACAACAACAAAATTGTTTTCCTTGGAAATTCAAGTGATAGACCTTTGAAAGGAATGAAAAATTTTGGAAATGTGAATACAGATTATGTTTTGGTAAGAGGAAGTGTTCAGGGACCTGCAAAAAGGCAATTGATACTTTCTCATGGTTTAAGGCCAACTAAAAAACAATTAAAGAAAGACTTTGAATTAATATGACTAAGATAAATATTCTTACAATCGGTGGAAAGAAAGCAAAAGAGATTAGTCTTCCGAATTTTTTCTCGGCAAAAATAAGAGAAGATTTAATTTCAAAAATTATAGAAGCTAAAAGAGTTCAGCAACCTTATGGCCCTTCCCCCTCTGCTGGTAAAAGTCATTCTGCAAGTGGAAAGATAAGACATAGAAGACATGTTTGGAAAACACACTATGGTAAAGGAATTGCAAGGATTCCAAGAAAAATAATGACAAGAAGAGGTAGTCAATTTAATTGGACGGGAGCAACTGTTCCTCAGGCTGTCGGTGGAAGAAGAGCCCATCCTCCAAAACCAATATCAATGATTAATAATAATAAAATAAACAAGAAAGAAATGAAAATTGCATTTATCTCTGCATTGAGTGCAACTTCAAGTTTAGAAGAAATGAAAAAGAGATATGATAAATTAAGAACTGCTGATTTGAAAGGAAAAGAATTGCCATTAATAGTTGATTTTAAAGTTGTGGAATTAAAAACAAAAGATTTGCTAGATAATTTCAAAAAAATACTAGGAGATGAATTGTTTAAGGTTGCTTTGATAAAGAAATCTGTTAGAAGTGGAAAAGGAAAATTAAGAGGAAGAAAATACAAGAGTAATGCTGGGCTTTTATTTGTCATAGGTAAAGACGAAAAAGTCAAAACAAGCATGGTTGATGTTAAAAGTTCTAAAAATGTTAGTGTTATGGATTTAGCAAAGGGGAAGGTTGGGAGACTTACAGTTTATACCGAAGAAGCTTTGAAAGATTTGGAGGAAAAATTAAAATGAGTTTAAAACCAATTGTTATGGATTTGGAAATGAGTGGCTTAAATGTTAGAGAAAATGGAATATGGCAAATTGGTGCCATTGATTTAAACACAATGGAAGAATTCCTTGAGGAAGGAAGGCTTGATGATGAAGATACTGTTGACCAAGGTGCACTCAAGGTAATTGGAAAAACTGAAGAAGAATTAAGAGACTCTAATAAGATGTCACAAAAAGAACTTTTAGAAAAATTCTTTAAGTGGGTTGGAGAAAAACCGGTTAAAATTTTCCTATGTCAAAATCCCCAATTTGATATTAGTTTTTTAGAAATGAGGAGAGCAAAATATGATTTAGATAAGGTTTACAACCATAGAGCTTTTGATTTGCATACAATTGGGCAGATGGTTCATTTGAAAACAGACAAAGCATTCTTGATACAAAATAGAGGTAGCAAAATGAGCCTTACAAAAATTTTGGAATTCTGTGGATTAAAGGATGAGAGAATTCAAATGAAAAATAATGAAGTTCAATCAGAAGGGACCCCTCATAACGCTTTAGAAGACTGTAAGTTGACCGCAGAATGTTTCTCAAGATTAGTTTATGGAAAAAACTTATTTGAGATATTTGCAAAGTTTGAGGTTCCAGAATATTTGAAACAGGAGGAAGAGAAATGAATTTGAAACCAGTAACAACAGAAAAAGCAGTTATGTTAATAGAATCACAAAATGTTTTAACTTTTCAAGTTGATAAAAAAGCTACAAAAGATGAAATAAAGAAAGAAGTTGAAGAAGTCTTCGATGTAAAAGTTGAGAAAGTTAGAACAATGATTAGAAAAAATAAGAAGCATGTTTATGTTAAATTAAATAAAAAGAATCCTGCAATTGATGTTGCAACGAAGCTAGGATTGATATGATGATGAAAATTGGATATTTTCAAGCATTCAAATTCCCAAGAAATTGGGATGGAGTTAGAATATGGGTAAAAGGATAATTCAACAAGCAAGAGGGAAAGGAAGCCACACTTACAAAGTTAAAAGAAGTGCTTTTAGACATAGATTGAAATTCCCAAGAGAAATTGGAGATAAAATGACAATACTTAAGTTGGTTAATTCTGCAGGGCATAGTGCGCCAATTGCAAAAGTTAGTTCTGGTAAAGAAATTTTCTTTATTCCGGCTGCAAAAAAAATGTTCGAAGGGCAAGAAATATTGAGAGAAGATAAAAAAATTGAAATGGGAAATATATTGAAACTAAAAGATATTCCAATAAAGACAAAAGTTTATTGTATTGAATCTAGGCCAAATGATGGTGGGGTTTTTGTAAAATCTGCAGGAAATTCTTCAGTTGTTAACCGAATTGTCAGCGGAAAAATTTATTTGAATATGCCTTCCAAAAAGGAAAAAGGATTTAATGGGAATTGCCGAGCGATTGTTGGAGTAATTGCTGGAGAAGGAAGATTAGAAAAACCAGTCGTTAAGGCTGGAAGAAAACATCATATTAAAAAGGCAAAAAGCAAATTATGGCCTAGGACTTCTGCCGTAAAGATGAATGCGATAGATCATCCATTCGGTTCTGGTAGGGCCAAGAATCCTAAGAGTAAAATCGCAAAGAGAAATGCTCCACCAGGGAGAAAAGTTGGGTTGTTGAGACCTAGAAGAACAGGGAGGAAGAAAAGATAAAAACAATGGATAAAAAAGAATTCACCTTCAGAGGAAAGACAATGGCTGAATTGAAAGAAATGAATACTCGAGAGTTTGCTAGATTGCTTGATTCTAAATCAAAGAGATTTGCATTGAGGCAATTCCAAGAGATTGAAAAATTTACTGAAAGAGCAAATAAAAAAGCTTCAAAGAATAAACCAATCAAAACACACAAGAGGGATTTGATAGTTGTTCCAAAAATGGTAGGAATGAGAGTGAGTGTTTACACCGGTCGGGTTTTTGAGTCAGTTATTTTTACTGGAGAAATGCTTGGACATAAGTTTGGGGAATTCGCTCCTTCAAGAGGAAGGATAAAGCACGGAAAAGCAGGAGTAGGAGCAACTAAAGGCTCTAGAGCTAAATCAAAGAAATAAATAAAATGACAGAAAAAGATTACGCACCGCAAAAAAATGAAGGAAAGAAGATGGTAGTTGATACTCCAAAAGAAAACAAAATTACTGCCTCGGTTAAGAAAGAAGAAAAGAAAGTTGAAGTAGAAAAAGAAGTGAAGATTGAAGATGAAAATAAAAAAATTGAAGAAAAGAAAGTTGAAAAACCCAAAGTGAAAAAAACTGAGGCCACAATTAATGATACTTCTCACCCGATTTCAACAAAACATGCCATCGCATTATGTAAATTTGTAAAAGGCAAAAAAATTGAAAATGCTCTTGACGATTTAGAAAAAGTAGTTTTGAAAAAGAAGGCAGTTCCCATGAAAGGAGAAATCCCCCACAGGAAGGGAATGATGTCTGGAAGATATCCTGAAAAGGCTGCACAACATTTCATAAAAATGCTTAACAGACTAAAGGCAAATGCAGAAATCAATGAAATTAATAACCCGATGATTTCATTAGCAGTTTCAAATTTAGGGCCAAAAGTTTATGGGAGATTTGGAAGAACAACAAAGAAGAGAACACATGTTAGAATGGTTGCAATTGAAAAGCCAGAATCAAAATCAGGAGGAAAAAAATAAATGGAAGAAAAGAAAGTAGTTGATTTGAAAAAAGGAGAATTCACATTAAGAGAATATATAAAACATTATCTTGGAAAAGGGAAAGTTAGCAAGGTGAGAATTGAATACACTCCTGTCGGGGAAAAGATAGTTGTTTCCACAAGTAAGCCTGGACTTATAATTGGTAGAGGTGGAGAAAAAATTGAAGCCCTGACTAATACAGTTAGAAAAAAATTCAAATTAGAAAATCCTCATATTGAAATCGAAGAGATAACTGAGCCAGAATATGATTCCCAAATTGTTGCAGATGATATTGCTATGGGGTTGGAAAATTCTGGGCCTTTAAAATTTAAAGTTATTGCCTACAGGTCTCTTCAGAGAATAATGAGGGCAGGGGCACTTGGTGCTGAAATAAGACTTGGAGGAAAACTTCCAGGATCAAGAGCAAAGACTTGGAGATTCTCCCAAGGATATTTGAAGAAAGTTGGAGAAAGTGCAAAGGTTGTAGATAGAGCAAAAGCGATTGCACATACAAAACCAGGAGTTGTTGGAGTAAAAGTCAGCATTCTTTCCCCACATGTAAAATTAAAGGATAAAATAGTTATTGATGAAGAATTTTTAAATAAACTAAAGGCCGGAAACGAAAAATTGAAAGAACCAGTAAAGAAAAAAATAGTAGGGAAGAAGGCAAAGAAGAAATAAAATGGCAAAAATGAAAATAAAAGAAATTGAGAAAATGAGTAAAGAAGATAAAGAAAAAAAGTTGAAAGAATTGAAAATGGAATTAGTAAAATCAAAAGTTCAAAAGAAAGGAAGTTTGAAAATCAAAGAAATTAAAAAAATTATTGCGAGGATACATTCAACAAATAAATAACATGGAAATATGTCCAAAATGTGGTCTGCCAAAACAGGCCTGTGTGTGTGAGCAGATAGTAAAAAGTTCACAGAAGATACAAGTGACAAGAGACAAGAAGAAATATGGGAAAACAGTTACCCTTATAACTGGTTTCGAAGGAGTAGATGTGAAGAAAATTGCAAAAGCTTTGAAGAACGAGTTGGCTTGCGGAGGAACTGTTAAGGGAGATACCATAGAACTTCAAGGAGAACACGTTGACAAAATCCCAGAGAAATTGAAAGAAATGGGATTCGACGAAGACGCAATAAGTAAATAGGAAACATACACAAAATGAAAAATAAAACAAAAGGAAAAGCAAAAATGGAAAATGTAGTTGAGACTTTGGAAAATTGTAATGATGTGAAATGTCATATTCATGGAAGTTTGAAAGCTAGAGGAAGATTATTTGAGGGGAGAGTCACAAGCAAATTCCCAAAGAGAATTTCAATAAGTTTTGAAAGAATGATTTATGTTAAAAAATATGAAAGATATGCAAAATCTAAAACAAAAATTCACGCCAGACTTCCGGATTGCATGGGCAAAGATGTGAATATTGGGGATTTAGTAAGAATTAGAGAGTGTAGGCCATTAAGCAAAATTATTCATTTCGTGGTTGTAGGAAAAGTAAACGGGGAGAAAAAGGAAAAATGAAAGCAGTAAGTGCAAAGACAACAGCAGGATTAAACCTTGGAGCGAGAATGGTTGCAGCTGACAATAGCGGGGCAAAAATTGTGAGATTAGTTTCAGTAAAGAAAGGTAAAGGTAGAAAAGGAAGACAGGGAAGGGCAAAGATTGCAGACTGGGTTAAAGTCTCTGTTAAGAGAGGAATTCCAGATATGAAGGGAAAAGTCTTCGATGCAATTATAGTCAGACAAAAAAAACCATATAGAAGATTGAATGGAGAAAGAATAGCGTTTGAAGATAATGCAGTAGCAATCCTTAAGGATGATAAAGGAAATCCAAAAGGAACTCAAATAAAAGGACCAGTGGCTAGGGAGATCTTAGAAAGATGGGCACAAGTTGCCAAAATAGCTCAAACAGTATATTAAAATGAAAATTAGAAATTTTCAATCCTTTAAATTTCAAAATAAATTCAAATAAAATGAAAAAAGAATTCAGCAAAGCATGGAAAGCAAGTAAACAGCCAAGAAAACAGAGGAAGTATTTAGCAAAAGCTCCATTGCATATAAGAAAGAAATTTGTAAGTGTTGCCTTATCAAAAGATTTGAAGAAGAAACATGCTAAAAGAAACATTCCCGTAAGAAAAGGAGATGTTGTAAAAGTAATGCGAGGGAAATTCAAAACCAAACAAGGGAAGGTTCTTGAAGTTAATTTGAAACAATCCAAAATTTTGATTGAGGGTGTTCAAATAACAAAACAAGATAAATCTAAAGCTCAAGTAAAAATGCAACCTTCAAATCTGCAAATAATTGAATTGAATATGGAAGATAAAAAAAGATTTAAGGAAAAATCTACGGAGAAAAAAGTTAAAGAAGAGAAGAAAGAAGAAAAATCAGAATCTAAATCAGGAGGAAAAAAATAAATGCACTTGAAAAGACAGAAGGCGCCGAAGAATTGGCCAGTAAAGAGAAAAGGAACTAAATACTTGATTGGACCTAGATTCGGAATCAAAAATGGAATTCCATTGCTTGTGGCCTTAAGAGATATTCTTAAAATTGCAGATAATAGGAGAGAGGTCAAGAAGGCAATCAATGCAAAGAACGTAGTGGTCAATAACAAAATTTCTTATGATGAAAGACAAGGTTTGCTTTTGTTTGATAAATTGAAGATTGTTCCATTGAAAAAGAGTTATTCCGTTGAAATAATGGAAAATAAGAAGATTGGTTTGAGGGAAGTTAATGAAAAGGATTCTAATTTCAAAGTTTCAAAAGTTATAGGCAAAAAGATTTTGAAAAAAGGGAAAGTCCAACTTAACCTTTCAGATGGAAATAACTTTTTTTCAGATACTGGATGCAAACTTAATGATTCTCTTTTGATAAATCTTGAAAAAAAGAGCATTGAAAAATGTCTTCCATTGAAAGAAGGAGCAAAGGTTTTTGTTTTTGAAGGGAAACACGCAGGTAAGAGAGGAAAGGTTTTCAAAATTGACAGCGAAAATAAAATAGTTGAAATTGAGGTTGATAAAGAAAAAATTAATGTCTTAATTAAACAGATTATAGTTGAAAATGATTGAAGAAAATAAAACGCAAAGCAAAATGAGAACTATCAAGATTGAAAAGATCGTCTTGAGTATTGGAGCTAAAGGCGAAACTTTGGAAAAAGGTTACAAACTTTTGGAAAGGCTTACTGAAAAGAAGCCTAGTAAAACTACAACCAAGAAAAGAGTCCCATCATTAGACATAAGGCCTGGTTTGGAAATTGGTGCTGTTTCAACAGTTAGAAAAGGTGCTGAAGAACTATTGAAAAGGATGCTCTCTGCAGTTAACAATACAATAAAGAAAAAGCAAATTAGTGAAAATAATTTTTCATTTGGAATAAAAGAATATATTGAAATTCCGGGAATAGAATACCAAAGGGATTTAGGAATTTTAGGGTTAGATGTCACAGTCGTTTTCATAAGAGCTGGAAGAAGGGTTAGGTTGAGAAAAACCAAAAGGTCTAAAATACCAGCAAGACAAAGAATTTCACGGGAAGAAATCATTAAATTTATGGAAGAAAACTTCCAAGTAAATTTTGAATAAAATGGAAACAGCAAATACAGAAAATATTGAAAGAGAATTCGGAATAGAAGGTTTAGTTATGGATAGAGAATATAGTCTATCTTGGTTTGATTCCAGAACAAAAAAAAATGTTTGGGTAATTGGAAAAGGAAAATATATTGGAACTTATGATGGAAATGCTGTGTTTAGCATGCCTTCTAACTTTTCGTCCTATGATCTGAAAGAAGTAAGTGTTAGAGAAAAGCAATTTCATACTTTAGGAGACTCGGAGATATATGTTACAGGTTATAAATTAGAATTAATCAAATCAGGAGAGAGATTCAAATAAAATGACAGCAAGTGATTGGAGAAAAATATTGAAACAATTAAGAAAGAAACCCGCAGTTATGGAGAAATTTTTGAAACATAATAAACCTGAACAAAAAAAGACTGGAGTTGCCAAATGGAAGTGCGAGAGATGCGGGAGATTTGGAGCCCACATAAAATCATATGGATTAAATTTATGCCGGCATTGTTTCAGAGAGATAGCTGAACAAATCGGCTTCAAAAAATACGATTAAAATGTCACAAGATATAGTTGCAGACGCGTTAAACATGTTAAGGAATGCAAAGAAAGCTAGAAAGGAAACTGTTAAAATTCAGAAGATCTCAAATATGTTAATCGAGGTTCTAAAAATAATGAAACAAAGAGAAGCTATAAAGCAGTATAAAGTTAGTGGAAAGGATAAATCTGGAGAAGTAATTCTTGGAGATTTAACTAATTGCAAAGCAATAAAACCTAGATTTACCGTTGGAAAAAATAAAATTGACAAGTATGTTAGAAGATATCTTCCTGCAAGGAATTTAGGAACTGTTATTGTTTCAACAAATCAGGGACTTATGCCTCATGAAGAAGCAATCGAAAAACAAATTGGGGGAAGTTTGATCGCTTATTTTTACTAAAATGGAGATTAGGAAAATTTTAGAAAAGTTGAAAGAGAAAAGAAGAGTTTCAGTTGAAAAAGGCTTGGAAAAAACAATTGATGAAATAATTAAAGTTGAAAGTGAAGAAAATTCAGATAGATACTTTTTAATGAAATTGAATAAACAATATTATAGGCTTCAAAGAAGTGCAAATGGATTAGAGATAGATACTTCTCAATATCAAAAGAAATTAAATGAATTTTATCAAAATGAAAAAAGAAATATTTAACGAAGTGGAGATTCCAGAAGGAATTGAAGTAAAAATTAGTGGCAACGATGTCATAATGAGTAAAGGAGAAAATAAGTTGGAAAAGCATTTCAATTTTAATCTGCTTTCTGTAGAACATAAAGATGGAAGAGTGATTGTTGGACATAAGAAAGCGACAAAGATCCATAAGAGGATGATAAACACCATAGCAGCACACCTAAGAAACATGATAAAAGGTTTAGAAGAAGGATTTGAATATGATTTGAAAATTGCTTCAAGTCATTTCCCAATGAATGTCGACCTTCAAGGAGATAAGGCAATTATAAAAAATTTTCTTGGAGAAAAAATTCCTAGAAATGTTAAAGTTCCTGAAGGTGCAGAAGTTGAAATAAATGGAGACATGATAAAGATTAAATCCGCAAACAAAGAAATTGCAGGGCAGGCGGCAGCTAATTTTGAGCAAGCAACAAGAATAAAGGCAAAAGACAAGAGAATTTTCCAAGATGGAATATTCATAGTAAATAAGGCAGGAAAAGAAATATAATGAAATTTTTAAGAAGAACTTGGAGTAGATTTTCTAAGTTGGGAAAGGGGAGGAAGAAGAAGCAAGTTTGGAGAAGACCTACTGGAAGAGATAATAAGATGAGAGAAAATAAGAGAGGACATCCAAAAGTTGTTAGCGTTGGATTCAGAAAACCAAAAAAATTGAAACAAGAAAATAAGAAAAATTTTATGATTGTAAGAAATATTGAAGATTTAAAGAAATTAGGGAAGGTTAATCAGGTTATAATTGGCCATGTTGGAAAAAAGAAAAGAATGGAAATAATAAATAAGGCTGAAGAAATGAAAATCGCAGTAAAAAATTTAAATAAAAAGACAAAAGAAAATGAATCTAGATAAAAAGAAAAAATTAGCGGCAAGAACTCTTGGAGTTGGAAGAGATAGGATTGTATTTATGAGTCCCAGAATTTCAGACATAAAAGAGCTCATAACAAAACAAGATGTTCGTGATTTGAAAGGCGAAGGTGCAATAGTGGTTAAAGAAGTAAAAGGAAGAAGGAAAAACAAACCCGCGATAAAATCAAAAGGGCCTGGAAAAGTGAAAAAGAAAGTTAATACAAGAAAGAGAGACTATGTTATTATGACTAGAAAGTTGAGAGCATATGTTAAGGGTTTGAAAGAAAGAAAGGAAATTACTAAAGAAATGTCTTATGATTTAAGAAAGAAAATAAGGAACAAGATTTTTAGAAGCAAATCTCACTTGAAAGACATATTGAAAGGAGGGCTTGTAAAAAATGAAAACAGTAAAGCGAAGAAGAAAAGAAAATAAAACTGATTACGGAAAAAGGCTTAAGCTTTTGAAGAGTAGAAAACCAAGAGTAGTGGTTAGGAAGACGAACAAATATGTTGTTGCCCAATATGTTGTGAGTCCTGGAACCAATGATAAAATTGAAATTAACACTACTTCAAAAGAACTTTTAAACAATGGCTGGCCAAAAGAATCAGCAGGAAGTTTGAAGTCTATTCCTGCAGCCTATTTGACAGGTTTATTAATGGGTAAAAAGATTAGAGATAAGAAATTAGAATCTCCGGTAATGGATTTCGGAATGATAAGAACTGTTTATAAAAATAGGATTTTTGCATTTTTAAAGGGAATGGTTGATTCGGGCGTGGATCTGAAACATGATAAAAAAACTTTCCCAGAAGAAGAAAGAATTCAAGGGAAAAGTTTGAAAAAAGATTTTTCAAATGAATTTTCAAAAATTAAAGCAAATATAGAAAATGGAAAATAAAGAAGAAATTAAGGTTGAAGAAGTTCCAGAAAAAACTAAAGAAGTTATAGAATCTTCTCCAGAAACTACGAAAGAAAAAACAGAAACTTCTGAAGAAAAGAAAGAAGAAGTTCCGGTTGAACAAAAATTTGATAAGAAAACAGATAGGAGAGATGATGATAGAGGTATTGCTGGGTGGGAACCTAAAACAAAATTAGGAAGAAGCGTTAAGGACGGTAAAATAAAAACCCTTGACGAAATTTTAGATGGAAGAAATAAGATTCTTGAGGCTGAAATTATAGATTTTATAACAGACATAAAATCTGATTTGATAAATATTGGGCAATCAAAAGGGAAGTTTGGTGGAGGGAAGAGAAGAATTTGGAGACAAACTCAAAGAAAAACCAAAGAAGGAAATGTTCCTACATTTTCCACCCTTGCAGTTGTGGGTGATGAAGATGGGCATGTGGGAATTGGTTCAGGAAAATCCATGGAGACCCTCCCAGCCAGAGAAAAAGCAGTTAGAAAAGCTAAGCTTGAAATTTTCAAAGTTAAGAGAGCTTGTGCGGGATTTGATTGTTCTTGCTCAGAAGCCCACACAGTTCCATTCAAAGTTACAGGAAAGGCAGGAAGTTTAAGATTAACTTTAATTCCGGCCGCACAAGGAACTGGATTGGTGGTTGCAGATGAATTGAAAAAGGTTTTAAGACTAGCAGGAATCAAAGATGTTTATTCTCGTGCTTCTGGAAAGAAAAGAACGACTTTTAACCTAGTAAAGTCTTGCATAGATGCATTAAAGAAAACAAACGAAACAATAAAATCTAAACCCACTGGAGGGATAGAATGATTTGCATAATAAGAATAAGAGGGCAAGTTGGAATAAATAAAGATGCAGAAGAAACACTCCACAGATTGAGACTAAGAAGAAAATATGCCTGCGTAGTTATTGAATCAAACAAAGAAAAACTTGGAATGATAAAAAAAGTTAAGAATTTTATTGCTTATGGAGAAATAGATGAAGAAACTTACAAAGAACTCAAGGAAAAAAGAGGGAAGAAAGATTCTGAAGGAAAGCTTAAACCATTCTTTAGACTTCACCCTCCGAGAAAAGGAATAAATTCAAAATTACATTTTCCAAAAGGAGTTCTAGGAAACCATGGAAGCAAAATAAATGATTTAGTTAGGAAGATGTTATGAAAGTTAAAAAATTAAAAATGTTTAACCCCCATTTTTCAAAAATGGTGGAGAAAAAATGAGAGTTAAAAAAAGAAAGAAATCTACAAGAATGCATGGAAGAAACATGGGAACCCATGGTTGGGGTGCTAGAAAAAAGAGAAAGAAGTCTGGACATAGGGGAGGTTCAGGAATGTCGGGGACAGGTAAAAGAAATGATCAGAAAAAAACATTAGTTACAAAACTTTACGGAGGAAAATATTTTGGAAAGCAAGGAATTACTAGTAAAGGGACAAAACCCGATAAGAGAGATAGAATTAATTTGAAGGATTTGGAAGAAAGACTTGAAACTTTTTTGAAGAAGGGTTTGGCTAAAAAAACTGCTGGCGGATTTGAAATTAATTTAAGTAAATACAAAATACTTGATAGCTCAAGTAAATATGTTTTGAAAAACAAGTTAACTATAAAAGCTCTTGAAGCTTCAAAATCAGCAATGAAAAAAGTTGAAGAAAAAGGGGGAAAGATAGTTTTGCCTTCTTCAAAAGAGCCTGAAAAACTCCAAAAGGAAAACAAATAAAATGGATTTAAGAAATGTCTTCAAATACATTCCTGAAGTTAAAAGTCCAGAAGAAAAAAAACTTAGTTTTGGAATTAAGTTAAAATGGACTTTGATAGTTTTGGTTTTATTTTTTATCTTGGCAAACATTCCGCTTTTCGGTTTGTCGAATAACGCCCTTGAAAGATTTGAATATCTTGCACTGATACTTGGAACAGAGTTTGGGAGTATAATTTCTTTGGGTGTAGGTCCAATAGTTATGGCTTCGATTATTCTTCAATTGCTTGCTGGTTCAGGAATAGTTAATATAGATGTTACAACAACTGAAGGAAAGAAATTTTTCCAAGGAGTTCAAAAATTAATGGTATTCTTCTTCATAGTATTTGAAGCTCTTGTTTATGTTTTGATGCAAGGACTCCAGGCAACCCCTGGTTTTACATATCTGGTCATATTTCAACTTATCCTTGGAGGATTGGCAATTTTTTACATGGATAATCTTGTTGCTAAATGGGGATTCGGTTCTGGAGTTAGTTTATTTATTGGTGCAGGAGTTTCATGGAGGCTTTTCACAAGTGCATTCCAGTTTACAACACCTCAAGGAACAAGTTGTTTTGTTGGTTTCACAGATGCTTCTGTTTTATGTCCAGGAAAGGTTTTATCTTTGATCCAATCTATTATAAATAGGTTCCCAATTGAATTCCTTTCTGCTTTTGGAGCAATAATATCAACAATAATTGTTTTCTTGCTTGTGGTTTGGGTTCAGTCACTTAAGGTTGAAGTTCCCTTATCCTTTGGAAGAGTAAGAGGTTATGGGGTTAAGTGGCCGTTATCTTTCTTCTACGCTTCTGTTATCCCAGTTATACTTACTGCAGCTTTAGTTGCAAACATTCAATTATTTGGAGGTTTAATTGAAAACGCTTCTGCCATCTGTTCTACATCTCCAGAAAATTGTAAAGGAGGAGCAAAGATTGCTTCATACTTTAGTTTCTTTGGAGAATTTTCGCAAGGGCAACCTATTTCTGGTTTGGCTTTTTGGATTGGTTCTACAAATATTCTTGAGCTAATAATTAGAGGAGGTTTCTTACCAATTTATTTACTTCAAGGATTTTTCCATACAATATTTTTTGCATTCTTTTCTACTTTATTTGCAGTATTTTGGGTAAGAACTTCAGGGATGGATTCTAAATCTCAAGCAAAGAAAATCTCTTCTTCAGGGCTTTTACTTGCAGGATTTAGACAAGATGAAAGAGTTTTGGAAAGTATCCTTGATAGATATATAATGCCATTAACAGTTATGGGAGGAATTGCCATAGGTATTTTAGCCTCAATCACAAACTTGCTTGGAGCCTTGGTCTCCGGAACTGCGATTCTTTTAGTTATAATGATAATGTATCAATTTTCCCAAAACATTGCCCAACAACACGCCACTGATATGAATCCTGCTATGAAAAAATTCATGGGTGCTTAAGTGCATATTTAAAAACCTTTTTTGTTTTTCGGAGTTATGGTTTTAAAAGAGTTTATGGTTTCGAATCCTAAGATAAGCATAGTAATCATTTCATTTCTTATTACTTTTGTTATGGTTTTAGTTACAAAATATTTTACAGACCAAACACGGATGAAAGAGTTGAAAATTATTCAGAAGAAGCACCAGAAAAAACTCAAGGAGAAAATCGGGGATAGGAAAGCCCAATCTGAAATTCAAAAAGAGATCATGTCTCTATCAATGGAGATGATGAAACATTCATTTAGACCCCTAATCATAACCTTCCTTCCATTAATTTTAGTTTTTCTTTGGATTAGAGGAATTTATATTGAAACAGCGATTGCCACATCCTGGATTTGGTGGTACATTGGGGCTTCTTTGGCTTCAAGCATCATCTTGAGGAAAGTTTTAGATGTTGCATAGTAAATTTTAAAAATCTAATTTAAAACCGTTTAATATGGTAGAACAAAACCAACAAGAGATAATAGCCAAACTAAGTATGATAGATCAGCAGATGCAATCTTTGCATGAGCAATTGAAGGTATTGGATAAAAGAATGGTTGATTTGGATAAACTTAAACTGGGGCTTGAAGATATAAGAGGTTCGGAAGGAAAGGAAGTTATGTCTTTGCTTGGAAGTGGGATTTTTGTTAAAACCAAATTAGTCTCTGAAGATTTAATTGTCGATATAGGTGGAAAGACTCTTGTTAAAAAAAACATAGAAGAAACTCAAAAGATGATAGAAGATCAGGTGAAGAAATTAGGAGAATCAAAAAAAGAAATTGAAAGTCATATTGAATTAATCGGCAAGGAGGCTGAAAAGGTGATGGAGGAATTCGAAAAAAAAGGATGATTTAAAAGTTCTTTTTAGTTTAATGAAAAATGTTAGAATCAATGATTAACCCAAAGAGGGTTCAAAAAGGGCCTGTAAAAATGTTACTTGTAGGAGTCCTATATGCTTCTTTATCCTTGCTTTTAGTAAAATTATTTTTTTCTGGAGATCCTGTTTTATATGACTATGCCGGGATGATTGTTGTCACCTTCACAGTTATGTTCTCTCTTCCTTTTATGTATTATTTGATAAAACAAGAAGAAAAAGAAGATGAGCAAATTGAAGGGCTTTTTGGAATTTGGAAGATGCATAGCGACGCGCTTTTTGCATTCCTTTGGTTATTCTTTGGATTCTTAATAGCGTTTTCTTTTTGGTATATTTATTTAGGGGATGTGGGAATTTTTAATGCACAAATAGAAACATATTGTTCAATAAATAGTCCGGGAAATATTGATGCTTGTGTTTCTGGATATGCTTCCATAAATGTTGATGGAGTTACAGGCTCTGCGACAAAACAAGATAGACTTTTATCCATAATTAGCAATAATATTTATGTTTTAATTTTCACTTTGTTGTTTTCTCTTCTCTTTGGTGCAGGAGCGATATTTATTCTTGCATGGAATGCCAGTGTCATAGCGACGGCAGTGGGAATTTTTACAGGCTATCAGATTAACCAAATTCCCCTTGGGCTTTCCAGATATATGATTCATGGGTTTCCAGAAATTGCTGCATACTTTATAGCCGCATTGGCAGGGGGAATTTTCGGAGTTGGATTTTTAAGAAATGGTGTAAAAAGCCAGGTTTTTATGAGGATTGCTGAAAACACAGCCATAATGATCTTTGTTTCAATTTTAATTTTAATTTTGGCCGCATTCGTAGAGGTTTATTTTACTCCAATCTTATTTTAATTAATTTTAAAAATCTCCTTTATATAGATTATTTATGGAACTCTTAGTTTATTTGGTTATTTTTATCAGTTTTCTTTCGACATTCTTGATAATTCCGAGATGGATTTCCAGAGCCAAGGAAAATAATTTCTTCAGTAAGGATATGCACAAAGTTAAAAGTAAGAAAGTTGCTGAATTTGGAGGCTTAACAGTTTTAGGAGGAACGACTCTTGGGATTTTACTTTACATAGCAGTCAATACATTTTATTTTGGAAGAAATGATGGAAATTTGATAAATATTTTTGCTCTGCTTAGTGTTTTATTTATCGCGTCAATTGTGGGATTTATAGATGACTTGTTGGGTTGGAAAAAAGGGCTTACAAAGAGAACAAGAATTTTCATGATTTTACTAGCTGCAATTCCTTTAATGGTTATAAATGCAGGAACTTCGGATATGAATCTTCCTTTTATAGGAAACATTAGTTTTGGTCTTTTGTATCCATTGTTGATAATCCCCATTGGAGTTTTGGGAGCAACGGTGACATTTAACTTTTTGGCAGGATATAATGGTCTGGAATCAAGTCAGGGGATTATTCTTCTATCGGGCTTAGCTCTTGTGACTTATCTTACAGGAAATCCTTGGTTGAGTATTGTCTCGCTTTGTATGATTGCTTCTTTGATTGCATTTTATTTCTTTAACAAAATCCCTGCAAAGATTTTTCCTGGAGATGTTTTAACATATTCAGTTGGAGCGATGATTGCAACCATGGCAATTCTTGGAAATATAGAAAAAATTGCAGTTTTCTTTTTTATCCCATATATCTTAGAAGCAGGATTGAAATTAAGAGGTGGTTTAAATAAAGAAAGTTTTGCTAAATTAAATAAAAAAGATGGAAGTTTGGAACAGCCTTATGAAAAGATATATGGTCTAGAACACCTTTCAATCCTTATATTAAAAAAGATTAAAGCAAGTAAGAAAGTTTATGAAAATGAAGTAGTTTATCTAATAAATTTTTTCCAAATAATTATAATTGTCTTGGGAATTGTACTTTTTATGTGAATGACTAACTTTTTAAATAAAAATCTTCTTTCCTTAAAATGGGTGATTTCGTTTTAAAAATAAGTGAAGATTGGCAAAGTAAAAGAATTTGGTTTTACGCTTCACTTGTTTTGCTCCTTGGATTATTAATTCTTGGGACTTCGATAAGAACTTCGAACATAGATAGTCTAATAGATGTAACAACAAATGAATATACTTTAGGTCCTGATTTAGATCCTTTTTTATTTTTGAGGGTTGCAGGAGAAATAGTTGAACACGGCAAGCCTTTGGATCCTGATAATATGAGGTATTTGGGATTAGCTGATCCGTATCAAAACTTTGTTCCTTATGGAATTGCTTATCTTTACAAATTCATGAGTTTCTTTTCTAGTGATGCATCATTAACTTATGCAGCAATAATCTTCCCCGTGATATTTTTTGGGCTTAGTATATTGGCATTTTTCTTTTTCATAAGAGAAATTTTTTACAGAAAAAGCGAGTTTCAAAAAAGTTTAACAGCTGTTGTTGCCACAGCATTTTATTCAGTTATACCTTTGCTTCAGCATAGAACTACTGCCGGAATTCCTGAATTGGAAAGCGCAGGGATTTTGTTTTTTTGGCTTTCTTTCTTTCTGATACTTAAAGCATGGAATTCTTCAGATGAAAAACTTCTAAAAATCAAGAGAGGATATGTTTTTGCATTTCTTGCTGGTTTAACAACAGTTTTGATGATATTTACTTGGGGAGGATTTAGATTTATTCTTTACTCAATAGCTTTAGCAACACTAATAGCTTTCTTCCTTGGAAAAATACAAAAAAAGGAAACAATAATTTATTCCCTATGGTTTGTTCCGACAATTTTGTTTTTAATATTCAAATCTGGATTTAGCAATACTTTGTTTAGCTTAACTACTGGATTAATTCCTTTATTTGTGTTTTTTGTTTTAATAGCAGATTTATTTTTAGGCAAAACAATTTTTAATCAGACAAGAAAAATAATAAAAAAAGAAATTCCTCAGGAGGTTTCTGTTTTTGTATTTGTTATTTTATTTGGATTTATTTTAATGTTGATATTAAAACCAAGCTTTGCTCTTGGAATTGCAGGAGAATTAATAGATAGACTTACAAATCCATTTGGAGATGCAAGGGTTGGGGTTACTGTTGCTGAAAACAGGCCCTTGTATGTCGTAGATTCTATAGGAAGTTTTGGCAAAGCGTTTTTCTGGATGTTTTTCTTTGGAACAATTCTTTTGTTTTATGAAGCAATAAAAAATACGGACAGGAAGGAAAAAATGGTCCTTATGACTTCATTTAGTATATTTGTTACGGGATTTTTATTTTCAAGATACTCTCCTCAGGCAGAGTTTTTTAATGGTAGTAATTTCATAAGTAATACAGTTTATTTTGGAGTCCTAATACTTCTTTTAGTCAGTGTTTTATGGGCTTATTTCAGAAATGTAAAATCTAAACAGGGACTTGAAAAATTAAAAAGCATAGAATTCTCTTATCTACTCCTACTTTCATTATTGATTTTAATGATGGTTGCTTCAAGAGGTGCAATAAGATTGCTTGTTATTTCATCTCCAGTTTTTGTAATTGCCGTAGCTTTTTTCATAGTTGCAATGTTAATGTATTGGCTTAACTCAAAAGAGGAGTTTTGGAAATTAATTTTGGGTCTTATCTTTTTTGTGAGTTTGGTTTTTTCAGTGATGACGTTTATGACTTATCAATCCCAGACATCTCAAACAGTTGAAGCCACAGCCCCCCATTCATCAACAGTCCAATGGCAGCAGGCAATGTCTTGGGTTAGAGAAAATACAGGTGAAGATTCATTATTCGTACATTGGTGGGATTATGGATATTGGGTTCAGACTATTGGCCAAAGACCTACAGTAACCGATGGAGGACATGCATTTAGTTATTGGGACCATTTAATTGGAAGATACCTCTTGACAACGCCAGTTCCAGAAACTGCTTTAAGTTTGTTTAAATCGTACGGCGTAGATTATTTGCTCATCGATCCCACTGATTTGGGAAAATATGGAGCATATAGTTCTATTGGAAGTGATGAAAATGGAAGTGATAGGCTTGCACAAATCCCTATAATGGTTCTTAATCCAAGTCAAACAAAGACATCAAATGAAAGTAGAATGAGACTTTATCAAGGAGCTGCAGGGGTGGATGAAGACATAATTTACAATTTAGATGGGAAAGAAATATTTATCCCTCAAGGCAGGGGAGCTATTGGAGGAATTATTATAGAAACTTCTGAAAGTTCTACCTCTCTTTCATTCAACCAGCCTAAGGGAGTTTTCATATATAACAATCAGCAAATCAACATTCCAATAAGATATTTGTATTTCCAAGGAGAAATAATAGAATTCGATGGAGGATTGGATGCTGTGGTTAGGGTTGTTCCCTCCCTTAATACTGCAGGACAAACCGTTCAGGTAGATAATTTGGGAACAGTAATCTATTTGTCTCCAAAGGTGAAAGATGGACTATTTGCCCAGTTATATTTAATGGATGATCCTTTTGATAATTATCCCACAATAAGACTTGTTCATTCCCAGTTGGACCAAGTAGTGCAGAGTTTAAGATCTCAGGGGGCAGGAATAAACGATTTTGTATTTTTTCAAGGATTTAGGGGCCCAATAAAAATATGGGACACAGGAAACATACCTGAAAATATTCTTGAAAGAGATGAATTCTTAAGAACTAGCGGAAGTTTCGGAGAGTTTGATGATTTAGAGTTTTCTAGATGATTCTAGATAAATTAAAAAAGATAAAGATTATATAGTTGAATATAGTTAATTATATATGGTAAAAACAACCATCCAATTGGACAAATCAGTATTAAAATCATTAAAAGAGATTAGGGAGCATCCTAGGCAAACTTATGAAGAATTAATCCAGAAAATGATAAATATTTTTACTGCTTTAAAAAAAAGAAATCAGTATGATGAATTTCTTCATAAAATCCAACAACAAAAGATGAAAGAATTGTGGGATAATGAAGAGGATAAAATATGGGAAAATGCCTAAGTCAGGAGATGTAGTTTTAGCAAACGTCCAGTTCACAGATACCTTTGAAGTTAAAAGGAGGCCTGCTCTTGTTTTATTTGAAGAATATGATAATATAATCGTTGCAGGCATAACAAGTAATGTAAAAATGGAGGGGGTCAAGCTACTTAGGAAAGATGGTGCTATAAAAGACAGTGTTATAAAGTTAAACTATATATTTACTATTTCAAAAGAGATGGTTTCTAAAGTTATTTTCTGCCTCAAATCAGATAAAAAAAGAGAAATTTATGAGAAATTAGCAGAAAAACTAAGTGAATTGAAAAACTAGGAAAAGCGCATTCTTTAGATAAAAATAAGTGACTTTTACTTCCACAATCTTTAAAACAGAATTTTTGCCTTTAGTTTAATGAAATCCGGCAAAGAAAATAACTCAAAAATTGCCATAATCATTGGCACAAAGGCTGAGTTAATTAAGTGTATGCCAATAATGCTTGAATTACAAAAACAAAAGAAAGACTATTGGTTTATTCACACTGGGCAGCATAACCTTAAGAGTGCATGTGAAGAATTTGGAATTAAAAGGCCTGATTTCATACTGAGCAAAGCTCCTGAAGAATATAACACCAAATTTTGGTCTAAGATAAACACTAATTCGATAACCTGGTTTGTGAAGATAATTCCTAAAATAAGAAACCTCATAAAAACTCTAAAGCCAAAGTATGTTATTTATCACGGAGACACCATGTCTACCGCAGTTGCATCAATAGCTTCTTCAAAACTTTTGAATCCAAGGAAGAAATGGAAAAACGCGCATTTGGAAGCTGGATTGCGTTCAAATAGTATATTTGAGCCTTTTCCTGAAGAAATATCAAGGAAAATAGCAACTTATTTCTCAGATATTGTATTTGCTGTTTCAAAAAAAACAGAATCTTTTCTTAAAGAAAATCACAGAAATAAGAAAATCTTTAATTTCGGAAATACAATAGTTGATTCTTCAATGATTGCACATAAAAAATCTAAAAAATTAAAATCAAAAAAGAAAAAAGTAGAAGATTATGCGCTAATAAATATACATAGACACGAAAACCTAAGAAGTAGGAAAAGATTAGAAAATATTGTAAAAATTTTGAACCAAATAAAAATAAAAGCAATCTGGCCGCTGCATGACAACACTAAAAAATATCTTGAGAAATACAATTTAATGGATAAGTTAAAAAAACAAAAAAACATTCAAATAACTCCCCTTACAAGCTACAAAAATTTCATAGCATTAACTGCTGATTGCAAGTATCTCATTACCGACGGAGGTTCAATACAGGAAGAAAGCCTTGTATTCAAAAAGCCATGCATTCTCTTGAGAAAAAGAACCGAGAGGCCCGAGGGGTTAAGCACAGGAATAAATTTCCTAACAAATCTAAATGTTAATAAAACAAAAAGCCTAATTCAAAGTATTGAAATGAACAAAATAAAACCAGTCAAAAAGTTCACAAATCCCTATGGGAAACCAGGCTTAAGTAAAAAGATTTTGGGGGTTTTGAGGTGAAAGATTTTGAGTCCAAAATAAAAAAAAATGATTCTGTTCTAGATATAGGGTGTTGGAGTGGAAAAAGAGTATTAGAATTAAGTAAAAGGACAAAAAAAGCATATGGGGTGGATATTGACCCTTCTAAGATAAAGTTGGCAGATTCAGGAATAGGTAAAAATTTAAGAGTGGGAGATGTAACAAAAAAAATTCCTTTTAAGATAAAGTTCGATTGGGTAATTTTATCAGAGGTTTTAGAACATATAGAAGATGATTTAAAGGCCTTAAGGAATATCTCAAATTCTCTTAAAAAAGGGGGAAAATTGATTTTATCAACTCCAAAGTCTATAAAATATTTAGAATTTTGGGATCCTGCATGGGTAAGATGGAAGTTTGGAGGAGAAATGCACCACCACTATTCAAAAGAGGAGTTGTTTTTAAAAATAAATCAATCTGGATTAAAGGTAAAAGAATGTTATGTCCGTGGAAATTTAAAATGGGTTATTTATAGATGGTTAAATGTTTTTCTTAAATATTTGGTAAAATCAAAAAAACAGCTAAACAATCCTATGGAGAAAGGATTTTGCGATTGGGCTATATTAGCCGAAAAGGTAAAATGAAATCAACTAAAGTATATCTCCAATATCCTTGGAAATTTCCAGATTCTCCCTATTACAAGTACTTAATAGATAATCCTCCAAAGAGAATTAAATACCTCAATATAGAAACTCAGACGGGGGTAATAACAAACAAGTGGAAATTTCTTTTTTCAAACAGTTTAAAGAGAACAATAAGAGATACTCTAAACTTCTTGAATCTACATATTGTCAATGCACACAAAAGTCCAGAGGGAGATTATGACTTAATACACTGCGCACATTGCCTCTCAAAAAACAGCAATAAGCCTTGGATATTAGATGTTGAAGGTGTCTGGCAGTTTTATATTGGAAAAAAGACGAAAAGCAGCAAAAAGAAAGTAAGGGGGATTTTATTAGAAAAAAACTGTAAAAAAATACTTCCTTGGACAGAAAGCACTGCAAAAGAAATAATTAAGGAATTTCCAGAAATAAAAGATAAGGTTGAGGTAATTTATCCTGCAGTTCCTTTACCTAAAATAAAAAAGGTAAAAAGAAAAGAAATAAATCTTCTTTTTGTCGGAAGATATTTTTATGCTAAAGGCGGGTTTCATGCTTTGGAAGTTATGGATAAGCTAACAAAAAAACATAGCAATGTGAAAGGGATTATTGTTTCTGAAGTTCCTGAGGAAATTAAAAAGAATTATTCTGAGAATAAAAAAATTAAGTTTTTCGGACTTATGCCTCAAAAAGATTTAATGGAATTATATCTTAATTCTGATATTTTAATTTATCCAGGATATAGTGATAGTTTTGGTTTTGCTTATCTTGAAGCAATGTCTTTTGGAATACCTATTATGACTGTTGATGGGTTTGCAAGAAAGGAGATTATTAAAGAAGGAAAAACTGGATTTGTGTTTGGAAGACCTAGTGAAATTAATCCAAACAAAATTGGTCATAATGAACAAAAGCTGATAAGCCAAATTCTAACAAAAACAGAACAACTAATAAAAAACAAAAATCTCAGAGAAAAAATATCTCAAAATGGTATAGAAGAAATTAAAAATGGTAAATTCTCTATAAAAGAGAGGAATAAAAAATTGAAAAGAATTTATTTGGAGATTTTAGGATGAAAATAAAAAAATTATTTTGGCGCATTAACGACTTGATGAAGAAAAAAGGGTTATTTTATGTTATCTTAGTAGGGGCAAAACAAATTTCATCAAATCTTCATCCTAAAATGATTTATTATTCCCTTAAATCAAATAATGGGAAGATTATTAAGACCATCTTGGGAAGCAAGATGATATTAGATTTGAATGATAAGGGTTTATCTAGACAACTCTTATTGAGAGGCATAAGAGAGGAAGAGGCTACAAAACAATTGACAAAATCATTAAAAGAGGGGATGGTCTGCCTGGAAGTAGGGTCAAATATTGGATACTTTCTTTTAATTGAATCGAAACTTGTCGGATCTAAAGGTAAAATTTATGCTTTAGAACCGGATCCAAGAAGTTTCAAAATTTTAAGAGAGAATGTCAAATTAAATAATATTGAAGATAACATCCAATTATATAATTTTGCTGCAGGCAACAAAAATGGAAAAGAAAAATTTATGCTTTCTAAATATTATAATTCCAGCAATATGACTAATTATGATGCAGGATCCACAGGAGACTATATTGATGTTGAAGTTAGAAAATTAGATGACTTATTCAAAAAAGAAAAAATTGATTTTATAAGAATGGATTCAGAAGGTTATGAATTTGAAATTTTAAAGGGTGCAAAAAATATTCTAAAAAATGTAAAATTTATGTTTATTGAAGTCCATCCCAAAATTTTGAGAAAATCAGGTATCGATCCACTTGAATTTTATAAGTGGGTCTTTGATCAAGGATTTGATGTAAAAATTGCTTTTGGTAGTGATTCTAAAACAAAAAGGAAAAAAATGTGTAAAAGTAAGGAAGATATTTTAAATTCTGTTTTTGATTATGGCCATGTCTTCTTTGAGAAGAAAAAATGAAAACATCTTTAATTGCCACTGTTTTAAATGAAGAAAAAAATATTGAAAAATTCTTAAACTCAATTTTAAAACAGACAAAAAAACCAAATGAAATAATAATTGTTGATGGCGAAAGTAAAGACAAAACTTACAAAATACTAAAAGAATACGTTAAAAAGAATAAAAAACTGAAAATTTTTCAGAAAGAGGGCGCAAACATTGCTCAAGGAAGAAATATTGCAATTAAAAAAGCGAAAAATTCCTTGATTGTAGGGGTAGATGCTGGAACTAAATATGAAAAGGATTGGCTTGAAAATTTAATTGAAGGTTTTGAAAAATTAGAAGCAGACATGGGATTTGGTAAAACTCTTCCTTTGATTGAAAATAATTTTCAAAAGGTTCTTGCTAAAAAAATGAGACAGCAGTTTGGTTCCTCTAGAAATATAATCTTCAAAAAAGAAGTCTGGAAAAAGGTGGGTGGTTATCCTGAAGATTTAAGGATGGCTGAAGATACTGTATTTAATGAAAAAGTAAAAAATCAAGGATTCAAAATTATACAAATTCCAAAAGCAGTAGGATATTGGGAAATGAGAATTAACATCTCTGAATTGAAAAAACAGTTTTATAATTATGGATATTGGGATGCTGTAGCATATAAAAAATATAAAATTCTTCCAACACATCATAAAATCGCGGTTATAGGGTTAAGTATTTTAAGTCTCCTTTACCCTTTATTATGGATGGCTTCACAAATTTCACTATCAATTAAAATAGATTTTGTAAGGAGGTTTGCCTATCTGAAAGGTTTTTGGGAAGGGATTTTGGGAAAGTGAAACTTGAAACTATTCAGTGGTTAATTAAAGATTTTTCTTTAGATTCCACATATCGTGTTTTGATTTACTATTTAAAAAAGAAAATAGGTAAATTAGATTACAATAAAACGTTCAGGATATATTTTAATTTTAACGGGAAAAAGATAAAGATGATTGTAAGAGAAAATAACGATGATTTCGCAATCATAAGGGAAATTTTTTTATTTAATGCGTATAAAACCCCTTTTAAAAAAATAAAGACAGTAGTGGATGTAGGATCTCACATTGGCTCTTCTGTGATTTATTTCAATTCAATATTCCCTGAAAGTTAAATAATCTGTGTTGAACCGAGCGAAGAAAATCAAAAAATTTTGAAGAAAAATTTAAAATTAAATAATATTAGTTGTCGGATAATCACTAAAGCCTTATCTAATAGAGAAAAGAAAACTGTTGGTTTTTATTATAATCACAAAAACCCTGCTTTCTCAAAAATCTCTGAAGGGATGAGTGAGAATATGGTGGACACAATATCAATAGAGAATCTTCAAAAAAAAATGAGAAAAATAGATTTGTTAAAATTAGATATAGAGGGAGAGGAAATTATGGTTCTGGAAGAAATTAATCCTAAAAAAAGAGTAATAAAAAATATTATCCTAGAGACTCATTTTGATAAATATCCTTCTAAGTTTGATTTAGCTAAGCTAATGGCATCTAAGGGTTTTGAGCTATTGCCGAAAATGAATCATTGGAAAAAGCTAAATAGTGAGATTGAATATCCATTTATGATATTTAAAAGAAAATGAAAATCCTAATAATTTTAAAAAAATGGTCCGGTGGAGTGGGAGTAGTTGTAAAAAACATAAAAAAAGAACTAGAGAAGAGAGGGCATTATGTTAAAGTTATCTCAAGAGAAGAAGATTTGAAGATTTATTCTTTGGCAAAATCCATTTTTCCAATTAGAAAAAAGATAGTGAGTTTAATGAAAAAGGAAAATTTTGATGTGATTTATACTCAAGATTGGAGTCTGGCATTCTCCTTTATTTTTCCTTTTAGAATTTTTAAGAAAAAACACTTTACTTGTTTTCATGGCAACCAATTAGGAAAAACCAAAGCAATGCAGAAGATAATTGGAAAATCAATGGGGAAAAATTTAGTTGTCGTAGGAGATTCTTTAAAGAGAAGATTTCCTAAATCCAATCTAATTTATAATGGTGTTGATTTGGACATGTTTAAACCGTTACATAAAAAAAGAAATTGTTTGGGGTGGATAAATAAAGATACAGAAATTTTGTCTGAAAAAGATATTAAAATTCTTTCTAAAAGTTTAGGGTTAACACTCCTAATCGCAAAAAGCATTCCTTTTGAAGATATGAATTCTAAATTTTATAACAAATGCAAAATATTTGTAAGCTTGCCCCCTAAATCTGCAGGATTTAATCTATGTTGGATAGAAGCAATGGCCGCAAGAGTGCCAATTATAATAGGAAATAGGGAGGGGATAGGAAAAAAACTTAGGATAAATAAAGTTAAATCAAAAAAGAACTTATTTGGAAATATAAAATATTTTAAAGAAAAAGATTATAGAAAAGAAATAGAAAAAAGTGATTTGACTTGGAACAATCACGTAGATAAATTAGTAGGAACTTGGAGAAAATGAAAAAAATAATACTTAATGTAGGATGCGGAAAGGATACATATGGAACTGATTTTGTAGATTTATATCCCCAAAGAAAAGAAGTGAAAAAATGCAACGTTGATGAGGAAAAGCTCCCTTATAAAAAAAATACATTCGATAAAGTTTATTCTAAATGTATGTTTGAACATTTAAAGAACCCAGGATTTGTATTGAAAGAAATGGCGAGAGGTTGTAAAAAAAACGGTAAGGTGGAAATCATCACAGATAACGCTTCTTATTGGTATTATGCTCTAGACAATAAAACCCCTACAGGAAAATATGAATCTACTTTGGAATTTGGGGAAGAAGATAAACATTATAGTTTGTTTACCGACTGGCATCTTACAAACCATTTCAAGGATGCGGGCTTAACAACAATTAAAATTAAGTATATAGATAATACTGGTTCTCCCACAAGTTTTAAAGGTAAAATGGTGCAAACAATAAATAAAATTTTGAGAAAAATATCTCCTATAAAAAGACTGGCTTATGGAAGAATAAGGATTGTCGGAGAGAAAGAATAACTTAAGTAATCTTTAAAACACCTATTTCTTTATTATCTTTATGACAAACCAAAAAAAGAAAACAATCCAAACATACAAGCAGAAAGACGTTGTAGAAATGTTTGATAAAGAGCGAAATAAATATGCTTTTCAAAAATACAAACACAAGATAGAAGCAAATTTTCTCAAAAAAACAATAGCTTCTCTAAAACAAGATAAAATCAAGATTCTAGATGTTGCATGCGGAACAGGAAGAATGTTATTGGAAGTTTTTTCCATTGGTAAAGAAATTGAATATGCCGGGTTGGATACTTCTAAAGAAATGATCAGTATTCTTAAAAAAAGGGCTGAAAAATTAGGCATTAAAAAGAAGGTTAAAATAAAAATAGGAGATGCTACAAAAATGCCCTTTAAGGATAACTCTTTTGATGTGGTTTATAGTTTTCATTTGCTCTGGCACCTTCCTGAGGAAGATCAAGAAAAAATAATAAAAGAGATGTTAAGAGTCTGTAAAAAAGATGGTTTTATAGTTTTTGATGTTTTAAATGAGAATTTTATATGGGAAAAAATTAAAAGAAAAAAAACAGAAGAGATATACAAATTACAAATTGACCATGTTAAAGGGATTATTGGAGATAGAAAGATTGAAATTGAAAAGTTAAATGATTTTCCAGTAAAAAATAGTTTTTTCTATGGGATTTTGAATATTATGAATGATTTGAGGGTTTTTCTTCCACAATATTTATATCATATGCTCTTTTTTAGAGTCAGAAAGTAAAAAGGTTTGAAAAGAGATTAAAAGAATTGTCTAAGAAGATGGGGGAAGAAGATCTAAGAACGTTTTACTATCTAACTCACAAGAAACACGGGAGAGAAATATATTTTAAGAATAACTATGAGGCCATAAAATTTTTGGAGCCTAAATTCAATTCATTTAAAAAGAAGGGAGTATATTTGTTGCTTCAGTTTGGGATATTGCAACCATTCCTTAGTAAAATAAAGCTGCCTAAAGAATTTGGAGATGTAATTTTAGTTGCTGAGAAAATAAATTGTTTTAATCTTAATAAAAAAGAAGTTTTATCTTTTCAAAGAGATAAGAATCTATCTAAAGAATTCATTAGGTCAAAAAAATTTCAGAAAAAAATGGCTTCTAAGGGGTTTGCTCCAAAAGTTTATGAAATAAATGAAAAAATTCCTTATTCAAAAGAGGAGCTTCTTGAAGTTTTTAATAGAGGAAGTCGCTATGAAATATTCAAAAAAATCAATAAACTCTACAGGAATAATGGAATTAACAAAATTCCTATTAAGAAATATACGTCAAAAATAATGAAAGAGTTAAAGAAAAGAGGAATTAATGATGTTTTTTTACGTGATAAACTTAATGAATTTTCAAAAAAGAAAATGAATTTGCTAGTTACTTTTCTTCATGGAGATTTTGCAATGGAGAATATTTTAGTAAGAAAAAAGCAAGAAAAGAGGGAAATAGTTTTTACTGATTATCACCCCTACAATGGTTTAATAACTAACAGTTTAGTAAATTATTTTTACATAACAGAAGACATCCAATCAAGCAAATATTTTAAACAAGTAATTGGGGCTTTTCCAAAAGAAGTTCAAAAGAATATCAAAATATATCTTATTTTGAGTGAGATTGATTTGGTTGCTAATAAAGGTAAGAGTCTACTTGTTGCAGTAAGAAGGATAAAGAAACATTTATCTCACTAATTTTTCCTCCTCCAAACCAAACCTCCAAGATAAAAGAACTGGCTGATAATTGTGGCAATCGCAGCGCCTTGGGCAGCTGCTAAGTTTCCATAAGGTAACAAGGAAGTTATAAACACATAGTTTAAGATTATATTTATTACTAGTGCAATCATTAAAAATTTAGTAACTATTTTGGGTTTGCCTTGTGATAAGTAGTAAGATTGATATATGGCTATTGAGGGGATGACAAATAGCAGCAGTGATAAAACTCTGAGTATGTTTGTAGATGGTAAAAACTCTTTCCCAAATATTATCAAAATTACAAAATAGGCTAGAGATATTGTTGCGATAAATGCAAAAAATGAGAATACAAACGTGATTCTAAGAGCTTTTTTGAATCCGTTTTCGAGTTCCTTTCCCTTTATTCTGCTAAATATTGGCAAAAGAACAATTGCCGCAACAGCCAGAATAGGGATCAATGCCCCTATTAAGGTAAATGCTGCAGAATAATATCCAATAAATTCTGCTTCAACAAATTTACCTAACATAACTCTATCAATGTTTGCAAAAAACGTTCCAGAGAGTGCAAGAACAGCAGTGGCCAACAAAAACCTGTTTGTTATAGATTTTTGATTTTTAGATAACAGTTTTTGGTTGGTTTTGAATTTTGAAGCATAAATTCTTTTTGTATTTATGGAAAGAAATATTGAAGTTATCAATAAAGACAGGGCTAAAGCAAGTATGATCATCATCAAAATCATCTCACTTTCTAAAGAATATTTTAATGCAAAAACTACTGCTAGCGGAACTAGTATGACTCTTAATGTTTGATATAAAATTTCCTTTTGGAAAATTCCTTTAAACGAGTTTGAAGCCATAAGTGCAGATTGAAAAAAAGCCACTGCTTGAATTGAAATTAAATAAAGAGCTCCTGCAAGCAATGCAAGAAATATTGGTTTCTGATAGAAACTATTTGCAATATATTTTGAGGAAATCAATAACAGGATTGATGAGATAAGGACAAGATATATCTTTATTTTCCCTAAGTAAATTAAATATGATTTTACTTTTCCATTCTTTCCTTTACCTATTTCTTTTGAAACAAATCTTATTATTGTTTGACCTATGCCTAATTCAGAGATAGTTCCAAAAATAATTATTGTTGCCAAAGCTAAAGAATAAAGTCCGAAAAGCTCCGGCATAAGCAAACGGGCAAGGATAACTGTAAAAATCAAAGAGCCTATTTTAGCTATTGATTGTGTTGAGAATTGGTAGACTGAGTTTTTAACAGCCAAGCCAGTATTTCCTGAAAAGTCTCTGGTTTTAATTCTTCTCCATATTCCTATAAAATCGTTTTCCTCTTTTTTAACAAGATTTTTTCCTTCATTAAGAAATTTCATGAAGAAATCAGCAAAAATATGTTTTTATGCTTTATGAATTAGGCTTCAATTTTTCTAATTATATCTCCAAAGGCAGGTCTTGTAATTAGAACCCCTGCAGTGATTCCAATTATTGTAGTAATTGCAAATCCTTTGAAAAAACCAGCAGCCGCCCAGTAAAGCGGAATCATAGCAACCAAGGCAGTAAAATAGGCTCCAATTATTATTACGAATGCTCTTTTCATTCTTTGAGAAATATTGAAATTTTTATTTCTTGATTCATCTAAAATAATTATTTGCTGATCTATCCCTGTTCCTATGGTTACCAAAATTCCTGCTATGCTTGGCAAATCCAAGTTCCAATCAATAAATGCCGCTATTCCCAATATGATTACAAGTTCAGATAGACTTGTGAATAAAAGAGCTATAGAAGACTTGAAAGCCCCATACCTCACAAAAACTAAGACAGAAACTGCAAGGAGCGCTGCGAATCCGGTTATCAAAATAGATTTTATAAATTCGTCTCCAAGGGCAGGAGAAACTGTGTCAAGTTTGGAAATTTTTAACTTATATGGTAGGCTTCCAGTAATTAGTACGGTTTGTAGTTGAGTCATTTCTTCGATTGCATTATTATATGCTTGCCCCTCTGTTGCCCCTGTTGCAGAACCAGATATTGAAATTTGGGTGGTTGTTCTTCCTTTAAGACTTGAACCAATGAGTAGGCTATTCACAAGATTATCATCCAAGAATAAATCCAAATTTTCAGACAGGTAACTTCCTTCTGGCGTTGTTTCTATTTCTAATTTTTCCGTTGCTTCTGCATGTCTTTCTGCCGCAGCTTGACTTAGAAAAATTGTGAATCTAAAATTACAGAAATATTCTTGCCCACCTTCTAAAGGATTGCAGGATTCTATTATTGCGTCTTGCCCAGAACGAGCGACAGAAGTTATATCTCTTTCACCACCTACAAAGACGGTTTCATTTGCTATCTTTGCTTCAAATTTCCCTTGTTCAGAAATTAACGTCCGCAAATCATCTGGAGTAGCTCCCGCGATTTCTATTTTAACAAAATTATGTCCTGAAAAATCAGAGATTGATGAAACCTTTATATCTTCCAAGCCATAAACGTTTAACCTTCTTTCAATTATTTTTGCTAGATCGTCTGCATCTTCACTTGTTAATTCGCCTAATTCTGGTTCAACAAGCGCCCTTGCCCCTCCAGAAATATCCAAACCAGTTCTAACATTAGTGCTTGGAATTTCCGAAACAGATATCCCTGACAAATCTTTTGAGAAAATTATGAATTCACCTTTTTTGGTCCCTATTATGGTTTTTTTATTTTCAATAGAATCAAATTTGCCATTTATAATAAGGGTGTAATCTTCTAAATTCGAAACCTGTTCTCCATCTATAGATTTTATTATTTGTTTTGCCCTCAATCCTTCTTGAAATTCTATGGAATCTTCATTTACACTTACGATTAAAACTCCTTTCTCATAAATTGAAGGAGGGACTCCAAATATAGAAGCTAAAGAAAACACTAAAACTATTATTAAAAACCAGATTTTCCAGGTAAAGTTAATTTTCATTTTTCTCCAAGTGCCATTTTAGTATTGATGCGTTAGTTATCCAAGTATTCAGCAGGTCAAATACAAGCCCTATTGTTAAGATTGTGAAAATTTGTGTTAAAAGATTTGAAAAAGAAATGGAGATTATAAGGGCTAGGATTATTGCAACCAAAGAAGTTAAAGTCATGGTCATTCCGGTTTTGAAAGAGCTGAAAAGCCTTTCATTTAATTCCCCCTCTGATCTTTTTAACAATCTATTTGTTAGGAGGATGTCTGTGTCTACACTGTATCCTATCAACATAAGAAAGGCCACAATTCCTCCGCTTGAAAGTTTTATACCCAAAATATTTACAAAAGTCAAAGTCATGAAAATATCTGCAAATGCTGAAATTATAACTGCGACAGAGGGCACAAAATTCCTAAAAATAAGAAATACCACCAAACCCATAAAGAAGAATGCTAAAAAAAGAGTTGCCAAAAGTTGCTTGTAGAAACTCTCCCCCAAAACAGGATTTGTAAACTCAAAACTACTATTTTCTTCGTTCAAATCATAGCCAAGGTATCCCTCTAGAACTTCTCTAGTTTCCTCTATTTCGGATTTGGTTTCTACTATTAAAGAAGTTTGCTCCCGGGTGATTATATTGTAAGTTTGTCTTATGTTTACTTCATTCAGTTTTCCAGAAAGTCCCATTTCTAATTCATCTGCAACTAAATCACCCAAAAGAGTTACAGAAGTTCCTCCAGTTAGGGAAAAATCTTTGTGAATTATGTCTCCATTATTTGAATAAAAAAACCCCATATAGATGGAACAGAGAAGGAGTATTATTATAGGAATTAGGAGCAAAGATTTGTAACTCTTATTGTAAAATTTTTCGAATTTTTCTGCAAAATGTTTTTTATTGTTTTCCATTATTTTGAATGCGCGGGCCGGGAGTCGAACCCGGGTCAATTGGTTGGAAGCCAACTATTCTACCATTAAACTACCCACGCATAATTAAATAGTTATTTTATTAATTTTAAAGATTTGGGTTTGCTATGCCTACTTGATTTTTAAAAACGCGCCTGATAGGATTCGAACCTATGACTTCCACCTTAGGAGGGTGGCACTCTATCCAGCTGAGTTACAGGCGCGTAACAATGCGAATGGCCTTTATTTCAACACTTAGCTAAAGCATATGGCTAATCGCCCTTCTTTCAATATCAGCGAAGCGTATGCAACGAACGAAGTGAGTGGAGGCCATGCGGGAGAAAGGATTCGAACCTTCGTAGGCACTAAGCCACTGGAGCCTAAATCCAGCCCATTTGACCACTCTGGCACTCCCGCTTGATTTTATGAAAAGAAATCTGTATAAAAAGGTTTAGAAAAATAACCCTTTCCGTCTTAGCTTCTTCTGAGAAAGTAAGAAAATATTTTCAAAAGTAACACCAACATCAAAAAGGAAAGAACTATTTGCCCCGTTAATCTTTGTGTGACAAAGGCGCCGTTTGCCAATAATGCTATATGTGCAATCACAAAGACCAATGCTAAATATCCTAGGTTTTGAATCTTCTTCCATTTTTCAATTCCTAAAGATTTTATCCATTTATTAGAGGAAGTAAAAGCCATGATGCTGAAAATCGCAAAAGAGAACACTGCAAAGGCAATTGATACGACAAAGGACATTGTAGCAGGAGATTCATTTTGGAAAATAATTAACATAACCAAAAAAACATGTAAGGATATTAGAGAATACCCTATCATTCCATACTTCCTCCTATCATTAAGGATTCTTCTAAAGGGTCTAATAAATTTTGCAAGAGAGCCCATAGCCATTGAGAACCCAAGAAGAATTGCTCCTGAAAAAGCAACCACTGCATTTATGTAATTTAATTCAAAGGGTCTGGATAGATATATAAAATAATTCCAGCAAAAAACTAGCACCACAATTAATGAGACAACATATGGTCTTTTCTCCATTGCTTGATGAGTGAATTGAGCTTTAAAGATTTTTTTCTGATTGTTAAAACAAAGATTTAAAAAACCCTATTTTGATATATTCTTGAAGACGGCCACAGTAGGTTGGAAACACCTGTTCCCTTTCCGAACACAGAAGTTAAGCTTCCTATGTTGGTGGTGTTAGTTTCCCACAAGAAGCGAAGTCATCAAGCTGTCTTCTTTATTTTTACAATGAACAAAGTTTCCAAGTCCAAAGCTAATGAAGAAATAGAAAAGTTTTTCTCCGATATAAAACATCAAACTCCTGAGGGTGTCAAAAAAATAAAAAAACTCGCATCAAGTTTTAATATAAAATTGGGGGATAAAAGAAAACTTTTCTGCAAACAATGTTTGAATCCATATGTTAAAGATTCCAGTATTAGTATAAAGGATGGCTTTATCAAAATTTATTGTGGAAAATGTGAGTTTGAAAATAGGTGGAAATTTTCAAAAAGAATAAAGGTTGGTCAATACGGCGAATCTGAAGAATGTTGTTAATTAAGCTTTCTTGAATTTTCCAATCAATTCTGTTAAGTCTGTTTGTCCCAAGAACATAGATCTGCAACAGTATCTTTCTAAGCCAAGCTCATCCAATACTGCTTTTGGTTTTTCACCATCACTTACCCTTTGTTTGAAATCCTCCCATAATTGTCCTATGGGTTTTCCACAACTAAAACATCTTACTGGAATTATCATACTAATATTTCAAAAAGATTGTTTTTAAAAGTTGCCCTTGGAGGTAACTTCTTTAGACACACAAATATCAAGATAAAGATAGTTTTTTAAAGAGAATCTTTTTGAATAAAATATGATGAAGAAAAAAGTTAGAACGAGAGGAAAAATTTCCTTTAGCAAATATTTTCAAGATTTTGAAAATGGAGACAGGGTTTCTGTAGTTATAGAGCCAAGTATGAGAAATGGTTTGCCTGAAAGAATGCAAGGAAGAACAGGAATAATTGAAAGCAAAAGAGGAAGAGCATATATTGTGAAAATAAACGACCAGAAAAAGGAAAAAACATACTTAATCCAGCCCATAAATTTAAAAAAAATAAAACACACAAATAAAGATGATAAACAGTAGCAATTCGTTAAGTGTTTCTGAAGCTTTGGCATATATGAAGAAGTCAAAAAAAAGTGAGGATTTGGTGAAGTTTGCAAAAGAATTTGTGAAGTTGGATGAAAAACAGGCTAAAGATTTAAGAGAAAAAATTGTGTCTCTTGGACTGATTCAAATGAATCCAAATCAAATTACAAAGATAATTGATATTTTCCCAGAAAATAAAGAAGATTTAAACAAAATTTTAGTCGATGTTAGATTAGATGAAGACGAATCAAATAAAATTTTAGATGCAATTAAAGAGTTCGAATAGTAACCATGGAAAAAGAAGAAAATGCAATAATCCTAGATTATTTGCCAAACGGATATCCTTTGGAAGGAAAGATGATGCCCATAGCTCAAGCCATCGGTGAAAATAATTTAGTTCTTTTAGAATTGGTTCCCCGGAGAGGAATCGGATTGGAAACAGGAGAAAAGGTTTATATTGGAGAAAGTAAAAGAGAAAAAATATACTATATTCTTGGCAGACTTAAGAAAGAAAAAATCTCTGAGTCCGCAAAAGAGCAATTGAAGTCATTTATTCAAGAATTAGTTAAAAAAAGAGAAAAAGAATTTGTGGAGTTTTTCAATAATTCAGAATCAATAAACAAAAGAATACATCAGATTGAATTATTGCCAGGATTAGGTAAGAAATATGTTGCAGAGATAATAAACCAAAGAAATATAAACCCTTTCCAATCTTTTGAAGATATGAAAAAAAGGATTTCTAGCCTTCCTTTTCCTGAAAAGGCAATAGAAAAAAGGCTTTTCCAAGAAATCACTGGAAGCGAAAGACATAATTTATTCATAAGATAATGGAACAAAAAATAGAAAAATCGGCAGAAGTTGAAGAAAGGATAGTTAGGATTCTCTCCAAAGATATAGAAGGAGGAATAAAACTTTATCCGGGATTAACAAAAATAAAGGGGATTTCTTGGAGTTTTTCAAATGCAGTTTGCAATGCTTTAAAATTAGACAAAGGGAAAAAAATTGGTGATTTAACAGAGGCAGAAATAATTAAAATTACTGAATTTGTTAAAAATCCAAAATTGCCGCAATTTCTTTTGAATAGAAGATTTGATTTTTCTGAAGGGAAAGATGGGCATTTGAATGGAATTGATTTGGAACTTCAAAATGAATTTGACATTAAGAGATTAAAGAAGATAAAAAGCTATAGGGGTTATAGGCACATGTCTGGACTCCCTATGAGGGGGCAGAGGACCAGAGGTAATTTTAGGAGAAATAAAGCAAAAGGTGTTGGAATTAAAAAGAAAAGCAAGAAGAAAGAATGAAAAGGAAACATAAGAGTTATTCTAGGCCCAAAAGGCCATTTAATAAGGAAAGAATTTTAGAGGAAGCAGAAATAAAAAAAGAATTTGGATTGAAAAATAAAAAAGAAATTTGGAAATCTGAGGCTTTGATAAAGTCTATCAAAGAAAGAGCTAAGAAACTTCTTTCTGCTAATGAAAGTGAACAACAAACTTTTTTTGATAAATTAGGAAAAATTGGAATCAAAGTTAATTCAATTGCAGATATTTTGTCTTTAGATAAAAAAGATTATTTGAACAGGAGACTTCAAACAATTTTGGTTCAGAAAAAGAAGGCTTCAACAACCAAAGGTGCGAGACAACTAATAACCCATAAAAAAGTTTTGGTCGATGGCAGCGTTGTAAACAGCCCATCATATATTGTTCCAGTTGAACTTGAAGATAAAATAGATCTTAAAATAAAAGTAAATGTGACTCCTGAAAAGGCTGAAACCCCAGTTACGGTAGAGGCGGAGGCAAACTAAGATGGTTGCAGAAACGGAGGCCGGAGCAGTTCTTAAAGGAACAAAAGCAAAAAAAGAAATCGAAGCGGTGATAAATATCTATACCTCTTTCAATAATACTTTAGTCCACGTAACAGATATGTCTGGTAGAACAATTACAAAAGTTACTGGAGGAATGGTTACAAAACATGACAGACTTAAGGCCAATCCTACAATTGCCATGTTTATGGCAAAGAGAATTTCTGAAAATATAAAAGATTTCAATATAAAATCGCTTTATGTTAGAATAAGGGCGAAGACAAAAAGCCCAGCTCCTGGGCCTGGAACTAATGCAATAATTAAGAGCTTAACTAGGGAAGGGTTTAAAATACTAAACATTCTCGATACAACAAGAGTTCCTCGTGGAGGCCCAAAGAAAAAGGGCGGACGAAGAGGAAGGAGAGTTTAAATGGAATTAATAAAAAAAGATTTGGACCAAATTATATTTAGAGGGAAAGTTGAAACTGGAATTGCTAATTCAATAAGAAGATACATAAATAGAATTCCAACAATTGCCATCGATGAGATTGAAATTTCAAGGAATGATTCCCCTCTTTACGATGAAACAATTGCTCATAGGATGGGTTTGGTTCCTTTATCCATGGAAGGAGTTTCAGAAAGCAAACTTCCTAAAATAAAACTAGAATCAAAAGGAGAAGGTTCGGTTTATTCTGGTGAAATAAAGGGTATCAAAGTTATTTTTGATAAAATTCCTTTAACCACTTTGGGCAAAGATAAAGAACTTATTGTCGAGGGGACAACTAATTTGGGAATGGGGGAAGAGCATTCAAAATATTCTCCTGGAATTTTAAGTTATAGAAATGTTTCAGAGATCACTGTAAGTAAAAAATTTGCAGAGAAAATCAAAGAAC
The DNA here is from genome assembly GCA_040879765.1 of Candidatus Pacearchaeota archaeon. GTDB lineage: Archaea > Nanobdellota > Nanobdellia > Pacearchaeales > GW2011-AR1 > JBBDJQ01. Next base: position 103,603 of record JBBDJQ010000001.1, read on the forward strand.
TATGTCCAAAAAATGAAGTTAAAGAAAAAGGAAATAAAGTGGTTATTTTAGATGATAAAGAAAAAGAAATTCTTGATTTTTGTGAGGGGGTTTGTAATGTTGAAGGAGAAAAGGCAGAGGTTGTTTTTGGAGAGGATTTGATTCTTAAACTTGAATCTTTTGGACAATTGAAAAATCCAGAAGAAGTTTTTAAGAAATCTACAAGTGAGTTGAAAAAAGACCTTGCAAGCATTTCAAAACAGCTCAAATAATTTTTTCTAAAGTTTTTTATATTGAGATTTAATCCTAGTTTTAAGCGGGAGTGCCGGAGCGGTCAAACGGGGCAGACTCAAAATCTGTTGGCTTAGTGCCTACGAAGGTTCGAATCCTTTCTCCCGCATGGCCTCCACTCACTTCGTTCGTTGCATACGCTTCGCTGATATTGAAAGAAGGGCGATTAGCCATATGCTTTAGCTAAGTGTTGAAATAAATTTGAAAACTTTATAAACCAAAATTTACTTGATTTTTGAAATGACAAAAGTAATTGACGGAAAAGGATTAGTTTTAGGACGTTTGGCTAGCTATGCCGCTAAAGAAGCAATAAAAGGAGATGAGATAGTTGTTTTAAATTGTCAAGATGTTATAGTTTCTGGAAATAGGAAAAATATAGAATCTAATTTTTTAGAAAAAAGAACAAAAGTTGGGAGTGGGCAAAAGGGTCCAAAACATTCAAGATTGAACGAGAAGATTGTTAAAAGAACAATAAGAGGAATGATTCCTAATCATAGAAAAGGCAGGGGAAAAGAAATTTTTGGGAAGATTAAATGTTATGTTGGAATTCCGAAAGAATTTGAAAGTGCTGAAAAAGACAATTTTAAGACTCAAACAAAGAGTAAATCTATAAAGGTTAAGGAGATTTATAGATGATGGAAAAAATAATAACCTCTGGAAAAAGGAAGACTGCCGTTGCACGTGCGGTTCTTACCACTGGTTCTGGAAATGTGAAAATAAATAATAGAGATTACAAAACAAGACAGCTTTTTGACAGGTTGAAAATTGAAGAGCCTTTGAAAATTGCCGAAGCTATTCTAGGGAAGACAAATTTCGATGTTTCAATTAATGTTAAAGGCGGCGGAGAAAAAGGACAGGTAGAAGCTGCCCGGCTTGCCCTTGCTAGAGCATTGGTCAAATTTTCAGATTCAAAAAAACTTGCTGCAGCATTCCAAGAATATGATAGAAATTTAATAGTTGCTGATGTGAGAAGAAAAGAAACATATAAGCCAGGAGACTCTAAGGCTAGAAGTAAAAGACAAAAATCCTTTAGATAATGAGCGAAAGAAAAGAAGCGTGGATGAGAGGATTGTTGTTCTTATAGTAACCGGAACTCTATTATCTGTTTGGAAAGCTTTCATACTCTTTTTAGTATTGATTAATTTTGTTTATACTATTTTCAAAGGAAAAAGATTAAAGCAGGTAGCAGAGATGGGCGAAATTTGGAATACTCAATGGTATATTTTCCAAAGGTATATGATTTTTGTTTCAAATAAGAGGCCTTTCCCATTCACAAACTTGGAAAAGAGTTTAAGCAAGTTTGAGGGAAAATAAGCTTTATCTGTTCTATAAAACCGTAAAACTTAAAAGAGGTTTTTTCTTGGGTTTTTTATGACTATTGAAAAAGGTTCAAAAGTAAAGCTTCAATATGAAGGAAAATTGGAAACTGGAGAAGTATTTGATAGTTCTAATAAGACTGGTGAAGAAGTCCCTTTAGAATTTGTTGCTGGAGAAGGGCATGTGATAAAGGGGTTTGATGATGCTGTTTTAGGGATGCAAGAAGGAGAAGAAAAAAGTTTTGAGATTAATCCAGAAGATGCTTATGGAGAAAGAAGGGAAGAAATGAAGCAGGAAATTCCAAAATCTGCTTTGCCACAAGATAAAACTCCAGAAAAAGGCATGATGCTTATGATGTCTAGTCCCCAAGGCCAGCAATTCCCAGCAAGAATAGAAGACGTTAAAGAAGATTCAATTATTATTGACTTGAACCACCCTCTTGCAGGAAAGAAACTTTTATTCAAAGTAAAGGTTGTGGGAATTGAGAGTACCGAAGATGCTCCTGCAACTGCAAGCGCCTAGATTTTTTTGGTTTTTCTGAAGTGAAAAATGTTTTTTTTAAAATCCTCGTCCTTCTTTTTTCAGAAATTCGGTTTCTTCTTTTGTTGATTTTCTTCCAAGAATTTTATTTCTATGAGGGAATCTCCCAAATCTTTTAATGATTCCCATATGTTTTATTGCAAAATCCAAGTTTATTTTGAATTTAATATCTTTTTCGGATAATTCTCTAAAAATTCTAACAGAAAATTTTTGATTTTTTATATTTTCGGAATGCATAAAAGGCATGTAAAAGAAAATTCTTCTTTCCAAGCTTGCTAGTTTATCAAAACCTTTTTCTATGCTTTCCTTTGCAATTCTTAAAGCTTGCTCATCTGACTCAAATGCTTTTGGATTCTCCCTATAAATATTTCTTGAAAATTGGTCTAAAAGAATTATTAATGCCAGGGAAGATTCCGGGATTCCCTTCCAATTTTCCATCTCCCCTAGTTTTGCTTTTTCAAGAAGTTTACCAAATTTAGTTTTTATTTTCTTATCAAACAATTGGTCTGGTCTAAACCAGGCGCTTTTCTCACTTTTTTCAAACCAAAATTCGAGAATTTTCTCATAGTCCCTTTTCATTTTAGGCCAAGCTCTTCTAATTTATTTTGAACATGGTTAAACAATGTTGAAGAGATTAGGGATTGATGAGTTCCTTGGTGTGTTTGTCCATCGAATTTAATTTTACCCAAATATGTTTGATTTCTCAAAATTTTCTTTAACCCATTAACTGAGACATTGTATTTTTTTGAAATTTTTGTCAAGCTATCACTCGAATTCAAAAAATCTTGGAAAATCTCTTGAACAGTGTAAGAATCTTCTTTAGGAATGAGTTTCTTATCTTCTATTTTATACCCAAAAGGCGCTCTTGAGACTAATTTTCCATCTCTTGCGGATTTATCCATAGAAAATTTTGTTCTATCTCCAGTTACATTCCGTTCAAATTCAGCGAAAGCAGAGATTATATGGAACATTAATTTTCCAGAGGCACTTGTTGTCTCAATTTTATCTTGTAAGGAAACAAAGTCAACTCCCCACTCCTTAAATTTTTCAATGGTTTCAATTAAGTCTCTTAAAGATCTAGAAAGCCTATCCAGCTTGTAGACAAAAATTGCCTGGAATTTCTTAGCTTTTGCGTCTTGAAGCATCCTAGACATTTCCTTACGCCCTTTGATATCTTTGGCGGATTTCCCTTCATCTTTGTAAATTTCTAAAATTTCATATCCTAAGGCGCCTGCATAGTTTTTCAGAGCTTCTTCTTGAGCTGACATTGAGATTCCTTGTTTTGCCTGATCCTCAGTACTAACTCTTGTGTAAATTGCGCAGTAAGGCTTTGTTGTCTCGGTCATTTTCCTATTTTATGTGTGAACTTAGGGTATTATGGGTCTGGTGCACGTTCATTTAGGGTGCCCTAAGTTAATAAAGATTTTGTTTTCTAAAGCATTTAAGAGGTGAGATTAAGAAAAAAGGGTTTTTTGTGTAACTCACATTGTAAGAAGTTTTGGCCCTGCAAATTTATTTTGAAAAAATTGTGTAAACAAAGGCTGGTCAAGGTAAGTTCATGACCTCTAGTGGCCTCCCGGAGAATCAAAAAATCTTGAAAATGGGTGAACTTTCTTGAAATGTTTTCAACTTATTTTTAACCGATTAATCAATTTAGAAGGTTTTGGGAAAAACTTATTAAAATCTAGGTGATCGCTCTGAAATTTCAACCCTTAGAGAATAACTCTTTTATTTCAATCCAAAAAGAAGATTTTCTTTATTCCTGCTCTCTAAACAAGTTCTGTTTCAGAACATAACCCCTTTTAAAAAACCCCTTGTTTTTAAGGAGGATCTGTAATCATCTTTTTCATTAAGAAAGGTTAGTTTTTAGGGTTTTGTGCACTTAGGTTGCCTTAGTTAAGGAGATTCTTTTTTATGCTCTTGCCTTGTTATAACAAACCAAAAAGTCATAAAAATAATTGTTATAATAATTGCTGCTAAAAACTTGTAAACTATTTGGTTTCCGGTTAGTCTAAATTTTCTATAATTTTGTTTGCCAAACCTATCAAGGGATCCAAAAACTTTGGGTAACTTAAAACCCAATCGCTGCTGCGGCGATTGCAGTTGATAAATACTTTTTTAATTTTTTGTTGAATTTCTTTGCAGATCTTCTAAAAAATCTTTTTTTAAACTGTTTTTATCTTTACTCTCTTTTATAAAAACAGTTTAGATTTATTAATTTTTCTTTGTGGGTTTTAGCAATCATTTATTCACAAAGACACTGTTTAAGGCTGTTTAAACGGCTGTTTGCCCAAAAAAACCAACAAAAAAAGTGTTTTTCTTAAAAAAAACGCAAAATTTTTGTGAAATTTTTGTGAAAAGTTTTTCTTTTATCGACGATTTTAAGATTCTTTTATCGACGGGTACAAAAGATTTTTAAAGATCTTTTTGCAAGTCATTATCATGTTTTGGTGGATTTTTGGAAAAAAAGAGGTTAAAAAATTAAAAGAGGACACAAAGAGTTCTTTTGAACTTGTTAGAAAAGACATAAACAATGTTGAAAATTGGATTCGGCACTTTGATTCCCATAAAGAAATCCATAAAAATGAATTAAAAGATTTAAAGGATTCTATAGCGTCGATAAAAGAAGATATTGGAGAGCTGAAAAAAATATCTTATTTAGTTGAAAGTTTAAATTATAAACAGGTGTTTAAAACACCTAGCCGTTTGTTTGGCAAACAAACGGCCGTTTCCCCTGTTCAAACACCTGTTCAAACACCTGTTCAAACACCTAATTTAGACCAATTTTCAATGACTGAAAGAGCAATTCTTTGGGCCTTATTAAATACCGATCTTAAATTAAGTTATGAAGATATTGCTGCAATTTTGGGTAAGGAAAAAACAACTATAAGGGGCCAAATAAATTCCATAAAACAGAAAAGTGAGGGAATAGTTGAGGAGGTTGTTGAAAAAAATGGCAAAAAAAGGGTATTTATACCTGAAGCAACTAAAGAAAAACTACTAAAAAAAGCAAAAGTGAGAGTTGGAGCAAAGAAAAAACTAAAGAAAAAGAACTAAAAGAAGTTAAAAAATGAGAGTTTTTGTATAAAAAAGGCTAAGAAAAAGAGAAAAGGATGTGTTTTTAGAAATAAAAAGTAATGGGGCCGGGAAAATAAAGATGCAAAGTGAGAGAAAATAAGATTTGTTCGGTACACCGAATAAACTAATAAGAATTATAGTTCCCTTAATTTGAAAAGAGTCTCTAAGGAAGCTACTTTTTGGAAATTTTGAGAAATAGATAGAAAAACAGTCTTGTTATTTTCTTTTAATTTATCTAATGGTGCTCCTTTTTTACATATTTTACCAACGTAATCCCTTATAGAACTCTCTGTTAGGTTCAATCTATCAGAGACCTTAGAATAAGTGATTTCTCTTATTCCTTCCAGCTCTAATTGATATATCGTTGTGAAAACCAAAAACTCCTTCTCTGTGAGATTTTTGAATTTCCTTCTTATTTCTTTCTTTGCATTATCTAATGATTCGAGGGTTTTCAAAGCATTGTCAAAAGGATCATTATGCGTATTTTTGTTTGAATTTATGTGTCTGTCTGTCTGCTGGTTTGTCTGTCTGTCTGCTGGAACCCCTACGTTTCCTATGGAAATAGGGGAAATTTGGGGTTTTAAAGGCTTAAAACCAGTGTTATGTGCTGGATTTTCCTCGGTTTCTGTTGGGTTTTTTACCTTATTTGCCTTGTTTTTTTCATCAAAATAAAGTTGTTTTAAAGTAGAAATTTCGTGAATAATATCTCCTAAATCTTGTTTTATTTCAAAAAGGTCTTTATTTAAGGAAAGAATATCTTTTTTTACCTTTTGAAATGCTTCCCTTACGTCATCCATTTGGAGTCAAGATAAAAAGGGTATAAAAAGTTTATCTAGATTCTATTATTTTTTTATATTTTGAATAGGCCTCTTCAGTTAAAGTCCACCTTGTCCTTTTAGAATAATCCGCCCCTTTAGCATTCTTCTTTACTTCCTTTACTAATTTTTTAGATTTCAATTCATTTAGGAGTTTTTTTACGAATTCCTCATCTCGAGCAACCTCTTGTGCTATATTTGATGTAAATAATAAAGTTGGAGAAGAGGAATAAAGTGTTGCGAGGATTTGTTCTGAAATTTTTTCCAGTTTTTCTTTAGAAATTTTCATTAAGTTAGAAGAATAAAGAAATTTTTAAGCCTTACTAAAGAATTATTTTGTTTCCTTCACCGTAGGCAATGGGATGTGTAAGGGCAGATTCAACTCGTCTTCAAGCTCCAGTGCTTTTAAGTTAGATTTCTTAAGTATAACGTTAAATAAAGGGATTTTATGTTCTTCTGGAAATTGTTTCTTTTTCCAAGATTTTATAAATTCTTTTGCGGTCTTATCATCTACTAGTGTCAACATGGCCCCTGAGAAAGAGACTTCTGCTATTTTCGGAGAATATGTTATTGAATAGTTGAACTTCACCTCTATGAGATTCTCTTTGGATTGAAACACTTCTGATTTTATCTGTTTTACTTCAGTAACATCTATTTTTGTGTTTATCTTAAGATCTTTGTAATTATCAGATGTCTTTTCTACACTTATTTTATTAAAATTAAATCCTACTATTTTCATATTCTCTTAATTGAAGTTTTATTTTTAAAGATTTAGGTTTCTATATTAAAACACTTTCTAATTTTTCAAAATCGTAATTGGAAGGCAACCCCATTTGAATAAGCTGATCGGGGCTAAAGGTTTGGTGGTTTTCGCTCCTTACAAGTATTCTTTCAGGAGATTTTAGTAATGTTTCTATGTTTTCGGGGAGATTTTGGATATTAAGTTCTTCGGAAAGAACGCTGTATTGGATTTGAAAGTAGCCTGAAAATATATGAGGAATATCCCACCAATGCTCAAGAAGCCCATATTCATTAAATCTCGCTTTATTAACTAGTTCTAATTTTGGATCTTTTTTTATAGAATCAGAGACTAGTGAATTTATATAATCCAGAGATTTTTCTCGCGAATGAAAAAAATTGTGTTGGAAATCTCTTTGAAGAATTATGGTGGTGGTTCCAATAGCAGGAGAATCGTCTTCAATTACTCTCTGAGATTCTAAAACAGAATATAATTCTACTTTTTCTGTTTTTTTGAGATCTTCAACACTCATTTAGAAGAATAAGGAAACATATTTTTAAGGATTTATATAATTAAATATCCATTTCTATTGAATTCAAATTAAATCCTCTTCAGACACTATCAGAAAATCCCCAACAGCAATTATTGAATTGAAGGGAATTAGTAAATCTCCTGAACCCACCATTTCTAGATTGAGATTTTTTGTGTATGGGGTTGCTTCCTTTACAATTACATTTATTAACTCTCCAGAAGCAGTCTCAAAAGTGATGTCTCTAACAAATCCAAGCCGCTTACCTTCCTTAGTTACAATCATCTTACCAAGAAGAGAGTTAAATGGGTTCTTTTCAGGCATAGCTATTTTAAAAGGAAATAATTTATAAATTTATCTATGTAAAAAAAGGGATAATGGAGGATATAGAAAGAGAAAAAATAAAGGAAAAACTAAAGAAAATTGAAAAACTCCTGTCCCTTTGATTTCTTATGGAAATATTTAAAAAGAAAAATAAATTTTTATTATTATTATTATATTTAAAAAAATATATATAATATATAATATATAACACAAATAATAAATAAAATATTTTTGGTAGCAGTAGAGTAAATATCTTTTATTTAGTGGGATTGTGAGATTTTGGTTGGTTAATGGATAAATAAGTATTGATCATTAATTTGGATTTATTGGGAAGATAGTTTTGTGGATGTTGTCTATTGGAAGAGTATTGAGTGATTTTAATTTCAGTTTGTTAATATATTTTTAAAGCTATAATAACTACATATGGTAAATATATATGATAACTACATATAATAACTACGATAAGGAGAAGAACAAAAAAGAATCCAATTTAAATTTTTAATATTTAGAAAATCTAACCTTTTTTCTCATTGGTTGTCAAATAAATTTTTAAAAAATATCATTAATTATCCAAAAAATCCAAATTCCATTGGAAATGCTGGTGTCCTTCTTTTTTAGTGGTCATAACAGTTTATATACCAAATAGGTTTTACCTCGTCTAATTGATCACTATATACTGTGTTTCCATAGGAAATAGTGCTCTGGGGTGAATATGACAATACAAATAGACAATATCTTCGAGTCCTTTGATAAGAATGTGATCTTCAAAGATAAATCAATTTTACAAATAGATCATAAACCCAAGGAAATAATTTATAGAGATGAAGAAATAAATCAGGTTGCATCTATTCTTGCTCCCGTGTTGAGGGGTGAAAAACCGAGCAATCTTTTTCTTTATGGAAAAACTGGAACCGGAAAGACTTTATCTGTACAATTTGTTAGAGATAGTCTTTTGAAAAGGCAGAAAGATAACATAGATTTTAAATTAAGGATAGAATATTTGAATTGTAAGTTGAAAAAAGTTTCGGATACAGAATATAGGATTCTTGCGGAGCTCATCAAAAAACTAGGGGGGACTGTTCCGGTAACTGGTTTGCCTACGGAAACTATTTACAACAGGTTCATAGATTTGGTAGATACAGAAAAACAAATTGTGGTTTTAATTCTTGATGAAATAGATTATACTTTAAGAAAAATTTCTGATAATTTTTTATATAATTTGACTAGGTTGAATTCAGAGTTGACCAATGCAAGAGTCTGTGTTGTTGGAATTAGTAATGATCTGACATTCTTGGATGCAATAGATCCTAGAGTTAGGAGTTCTTTATCTGAGGAAGAGATAGTTTTTCACCCTTATAATGCGGTTCAATTAAAAAAAATTTTAGAGAAAAGAGCATTGGAGGTTTTCAAAGAAGGGGTTGTGGACAAAGGAGTTATTGAGAAGTGCGCAGCTTATGCAGCTAGAGAGCATGGGGATGCTAGAAGAGCCTTAGATTTGCTTAGGATTGCAGGAGAGCTTGCTGAGAGAGAGAGTTCCGATAGGGTGCTTTTAAAACACATAGATGATGCCAATAGTAAAATAGAAAAGGACAAGATTTTGGATGTCATTCGTTCTGAGCCTAGACAATTTCAATTAGTTCTTTATTCAATAATAAAACTTTCAGAGAAACCAAATAAACAATCTTTCTTAGATGATAAAAAAAATTTAGAAAGCCCTATTTTCACAGGAGAAGTCTACAACTTGTACCAAAAACTTTGCCAAAGTAATGGGATGGAGGTATTGACTCAAAGAAGAGTTAGTGATATTATCCAGGAGTTTGATATGCTTGGAGTAATTAATGTGAGGGTTATTTCAAAAGGAAGAGGGGGAAGAATGAGGGAAATAAAATTAGCAGTAAATAATGGGATTATAGGAAAGGCTAAAAAAATAATAGAAGAATCTTTAGATTTTCATTAAATGGACACAAAAGAAATTTCAAACTTTTTCATAAGGAAAGGGATTTTACTAGATAATGAGATTTTAGATTTGTTTACTGTGCTCAAAGATCAAGATTCAATTAAATTTATTTTAGAAAAGATAACTGAAAAAACAAACCAAAAAATCATCACTCGTGAAATTTTTTTTAAGAATAGGGAAACTATAAGGAACTTGCTTTCAGAACTTCCAAATGAGAATAAGGAGAAGATAGAGCAACTTAAAATTAAACTAGGTTTGAGGATTGAAATCTCTCGTTCGGAAAAAATTGTTTCAAAAGAACCAGGAGAAAGTAAAATAGAAGAAGGGCAAAAAGAAATTGATGATTCAAACTCCGGGGTTAAGGTTTTTTCTCTTCCAACAATGCTGAACAATAAAATAGTGGTAAAGGATTTTGTTACTCATTTTTCAAATAGATTTTTAGATACAAGAGATTTTTTGAAAGAAAGCCCAAAACTAAAAAACCTCGTTTCAATAAACAAACTTTCTTACAGCAGACAGAACGTATCGATAATAGGGATGATTTATAGTAAGCAAACAACAAAAAACAATAATCTTATTTTGGAGGTTGAAGATCTTACAGGTTCTATAAGGGTTTTGATAAATCAGAATAAACCAGAGCTATACAAAGAAGCTTGTGAGATTTCTTTAGATTCAATCGTTGGGTTCAAGGGTTCTGGAAACAACGAGGTTTTATTTGCAAATGAATTGGTTTTTCCTGAAGCCAGGAATCCTGAAAGAAAAAAATCACCCATGGATGAAAGCGCGGTTTTTATAAGTGACTTGCATATTGGAAGCAAACTATTCTTAGAAAAAAATTTTTTGAGATTCATTGATTATCTAAATGGCAAGCTTCCAAACACTTCTGATTTTAGCAAGGTCAAATATGTTTTTGTTATTGGGGATATTGTTGCGGGTGTTGGGGTTTATCCAAATCAAGAAAAAGATTTGGAAGTTAAAGATATTGAAGGGCAATATTCTAAGGCAGCGGAGATTTTCGGAAAAATTAGAAAAGATATAACTTTGATAATGATACCTGGAAATCATGATTGTGTGAGGTTGATGGAGCCTCAACCAGTTTTAGATGAGAAATATGCCTGGCCACTTTATGGTCTTGAAAATGCGGTTTTTGCAACCAACCCCTCAACAATAAATGTGGGATCAACAAAGGAATTTTCTGGTTTTGATGTTCTAGCATACCATGGGTTTTCATATCCTTATTATGCAAATACTATTCCCAGCTTAATTTCTAAAGATGCGATCAACGATCCAATAAAAATAATGGAATATCTTTTAAAAAACAGGCATCTTGCTCCTGCACATGCCTCGGTTCAATATTCTCCTGCAGAAAAAGATACTTTGTTAATAAGAAAAGCTCCAGATATTTTTGTTTCTGGGCATATGCACAAAAGCGGGATTTCTTATTTTAACAATGTCTTGGTTGTTTCAAATTCTTGCTGGGAAGATCTAACCCCTTTCCAGGAAAAGATGGGAAATAAACCAGATTTTTGCAAAGTTCCGATGTTCAATTTTAAAACAAGGCAAGTTAAGATACTTGATTTTTATGATGGAGATAAAGGAGAAGAAAAATGATTGAAAGAATTACTCTTGATTTAGATGACTGTGTTTTCGATTCCATGCCTCATCTTATTGGATTTATGAATTGGCATTTTGGAAGAAATTTAACAATGAGTGATGTTTGGGATTTCGATTTAGCAAAAGTTTATGGGATGAAAACTGAAGATGTGATCGAAGCAGTCAGAGAATTCTATGATTCTGATTTTTATGGCAATGCCAAATCCCATGATGGAGATGTTGAGGCAGTGATGGTTTTAAAAGAGAGGTTTGGGAAACTTCCGGCTTTGACGTCAAGACCGATCGAGATTTTGGATAAAACATGGAATGAGATTAATGCGTTTTATCCTAGTTGTTTTTCACAGATTTATTTTGCCAATTCATCCAATAATAACAATCCAGGAGTAAAAAAAGAAGAATATCTTGTTTCTGGAAATTATGGGTTCTTTGTGGAGGATAACCCAGAGTTTGCACGAAGAGTTGCTGACTTAGGAATTAAAGTTTATATGCCTAAAAAATTTTGGAACAGAAATTTTTCCAGACATAATTTCATCACTCCTGTCAATGGATTAAAAGAAGTCGCGAAAGTTTTTTGTTGTTAAGATGTATCTTGAAAAAACACAAACTTATTTTGGAGATTTAGAGAAAAATGTGAAATTAGTTTACGCGATGGCTGAAGAAGCTCGTAGCAAAGGATTTGATCCATCTGAAAAAGTAGAAGTGCCTTTAGCAAAGAGTCTTGCCGAAAAAGTTGTAGGTTTGATTTCCACAATCTATCCTCAGATGAAAGATTCTGGAATTTCAGATAGAATTTTGGAATTAGAAAAAAAATATAATAAACTTGATTCAACTGTTGCGTTCAAGATTGCAGAAGAAGTCTCAAAACAAAAATTTTGCAAATTTAAAAATTTGTTAGAGGCAATTGATGCGGGGATAAGGGTTGGGTTTGCTTATTTGACCCTTGGAGTTGTTTCAAGCCCGATTGAAGGATATACTGGTTTGAAAATTGGAAAAACTAAAGAGGGCAAAGAATATTTCATAGCTAATTTTTCTGGACCCATAAGAAGTGCGGGAACAACTGCATCTTGTATGGTTTTGATGCTTATAGATTATTTGAGAGAACTTTTTGGATATGCAAAATATGATCCGACCCTTGAAGAATCAAAGAGAGTTTATACAGAACTTTTGGATTTCCATGAAAGGGTAACTAATTTGCAATATATGCCCACAGAAGAGGAAGCTTTGTTTATAGCAAAAAATCTTCCTATCCAGATTGCAGGAGACCCTTCCGAAAAATTAGAAGTTTCTAATTATAAAAATCTGGAGAGAGTAAACACGAATTTTTTGAGAAGTGGTTTTTGCTTAATAATTGGAGAGGGATTGGCACAAAAAGCCGCCAAAGGATTTCGGTTGCTCGGAATGGTTAAGAAGAATGGAATAAATTGCACAGGCTTTGATTTCTTGGAAGAATATATCGAAATGCATTCTCGTAGAGATAAAGGAAAATCTGATGACTCTCCAACATACATAAATGATTTGGTCGCAGGTAGGCCGGTATTCGGGCATCCTTCTAAATCTGGTTCTTTTAGATTTCGGTATGGACGTTCTAGAATTTCTGGTTTTTCGGCAGCAGGAGTTCATCCCGCAACAATGGCAATAACAGATTCCTTTTTAGCTACTGGAACTCAACTAAAAGTAGAAAAACCAACTAAGGGGTGTGTGGTGACTCCTTGCGACTCTATTGATGGTCCAATTGTAAAACTTTTTAGCGGAAGTGTTAAAAAATTAAAAACAAGAGACCAGGCAGAAGAGATTTATCCAGATGTGGAAGAAATAATTTATCTTGGAGACATTCTTTTTCCCTTTAGCGATTTGAATAACCGAAATTATCCTTTGGTGAATCCAGGATATGTTGAAGAATGGTGGCACTTGGAACTAGAGAAAGCAGATTTTGATTTTGCAAAAACCATCAATCCCTTCAAACTATCTTTAGAAGAGGCTAAAAACATAAGTAAAAAGTATTCCTTGCCTTTAAATCCAAATTTCATCTTTTATTGGAAGGAAATTTCTAATGATGAATTTTTAGGATTAGTGAATTGGCTTAAGAATTCTAGATTTGATGGGAAATTGATTTTACCATATAATGAAGAGTCACAGGAAAAATTTAAATTAGGCAAAAGGGCTTTGGAACTTTTGGGGGTTGAGCACGAAGTCTCGATAGAAAGTGTGATTGTTTCAGAGCAAGATGCAAAAACTTTATTTGCAAATCTGGGCGTAGATTTTGAAGATTCTGGAAAGGAAGTTTTACTGGATGATTTTGTAACTTTTGGGAATTATATTTTGGACAAACCTGTTTTAGAGATAATAAATTCTCTTTCAGAGTTTGAAATAAAAGATAAATCTGGCGAATTTGTTGGGGCGAGAATGGGCCGGCCCGAAAAAGCTAAATTAAGAAAGTTGGTAGGAAGTCCGAATGTCCTTTTTCCTGTTGGTCAAGAAGGGGGGAGATTGAGGAGTGTTAATGCTGCCTATGAGCATGGAAAAGTTAAGAGCTCTTTTCCGTTGCATTTTTGTCAAACCTGCAATAAAGAAACTATTTATCCTAGGTGTAGTGTTTGTGGTTTAAAGACAAGAAAAAAATATTTTTGTTATGAATGTAAGGAAAAATCCTTTGAGCGTTGTTCGGAACATGAAAAATCTTTTCAATTCCTGACGCAAGAAATAGATATGGGTGATTATTTTAATAATGCTGTAAAACAGCTCGGCCTAAGGAGAGATGAGGTTCCTGCTTTGATAAAAGGGGTTCGTGGAACATCATCTGCAGAACATAAAATTGAGAATTTGGCTAAAGGGATTTTAAGAGCAACTTTTGATTTACAAGTGAATAAGGATGGAACGATTAGATTTGATGCAACCGAATTACCTCTTGTTGCCTTTAAAGCAAAAGAAATTTCTGTTAGCGTTGAAAAATTAAAAGAACTTGGATATGCTGAAGACATTTTTGGACAAGAGCTTGTAAATGAAGAACAAATTTTGGAATTGCAACCACATGATGTCATTTTACCTTCTCCTAAAAAAACTCTCGATGAGAGGGGTGATGATGTTTTCATGAGGATGTGTAATTTTATCGATTCTCTTTTGGTTAGGTTTTATGAAATGAAGCCCTTCTATAATATAAAAACAAGGGAGGATTTGGTAGGACACCTTGGAGTTTGCATGGCCCCCCATAATTGTGCAGGAGTAATCTGCAGGTTCATTGGGTTTTCGGAAAGCCAAGGCCTTTTTGCAAGCCCATATATGCATGCCGCAATAAGAAGAGATTGTGATGGAGACGAGGCGGCAGTGATGTTGTTGACAGATGTCCTTTTGAATTTTTCCCTGGAGTTTTTACCAAGGCACAGGGGAGGAACTCAAGATGCCCCTTTAGTTTTGAATACAAAAATAGATGCGGGAGAGGTTGATGATCAGATCTTGGATTTTGAAACCTTGATGAAGTATCCTTTGGAGCTTTATGAAAAAGCTGTTGAAAAGAAAGGTCCTTCAGAAGTTGATGTGAAAGATATAAGGAAAGTATTGAAGCTTGGTGAGGACCCTTTTGTAAATCTTGGATATACTCATGGGGTGTCAGACTTCAATATGGGGGTCCCTTGCTCCTCATACAAATCTCTTGGGACCATGAAAGAAAAAGTTGATCATCAAATGGGGTTGGTTGAGAAAATTAGATCTGCAGACACGGCAGACACAGCGAGGTTAATTTTAGAAAAACATTTCATAAGGGATATAAGAGGAAACTTAAGAAGATTTTCCACGCAACAATTTAGGTGCGTGGGCTGTAATGAGTCTTTGAGAAGGCCTCCTTTAACTGGGATTTGTCCTGTTTGCCGAGGAAAGATAATTTTTACAATAAATGAGGGCGGAATAAAGAAATATCTTGAGCCTGCCTTAGACTTGGCAAGCAAATACAACCTTTCAATTTATATGAAACAAAATTTAGAATTGATAAAGAGACATATTGAAAGCGTTTTTGGTAGAGAAAAAGAAAAACAAGAGGCTTTGCAAAAATGGTTTTAACTAAACCGATACGGAGAGTTATAGGAGGGAGTATTTATGAATCTATTCCAATAGTATCTTTCCCATATTATGGAGGAGACATAAAGGAGGTTATTGATTCTGCTCTTGAAAGGAAAGGGTTAACTGGGGCTTGGTTTGAAGAGGATTTTCTTCTTGAAGTTCCTGAAAAAGTATTTGATGCTGAAGAAGCTCTTTGTTCAGAAGTATTAGGGATTCTTTATCTTGTAAATGGCGAAGAACCTCTTCAGGGAATTGGAGAATACCAATTCAAAAAACATGATTTCGTTGAATTAATTTATACTCCTTCTGAGATGATATTTTAGAAGGCGAAGAGATAAAAAATAATTGTTGGAATTAAGAGGCAGCCCATCATATTTGTTCTTCTAACTCCTAAAGAAATAGAATAGATCCCAGTTACTGTAGAAATAATAAAAATAAATAGCCCTAAAAAACCAGATACTAAAAAGACCAAGATTGTGATGAATGTTAGGGTGATGATTGAAATTTTTGTATAATTTATCTTTTCTAATTTTTCAGAAGTTTTTTTGGCAATCGACTTTGTTATAAAAAACGAGATAACTCCTGAGATTAAGGCGACGATTAAGATAAGGCAGAGAGTTTGCCAAGACAATACTCCAATCAAATCCTGCACTGCGGCAGCAGCTCCAGTTCTTGTTTTAAAAATCACATAAAGAGAAATGAACGAGAAGCCCATCACCAATGTATTTGTTGCTCCTAGCAAAACCAAAAATCCCTTTATATCTGTTTTTGAAATTGAATTTCCCAAGATTGCTGCTTGTCCACTGCCAATTCCTGGGAGAAAAGAACAAATTGGAGAGGCGATTAAAGCGCCAATAAAGGGCTTAGTTATATTTGTATTTGGATTTGTTATCTTTTGTTTTGGAATCTGGATTTTTGTCTTTATGCTTATAATTAACATGGAGGCTCCAAATAACCCTGTTAAAAGTGGAAGCAAAAAAACTTCAGAATTTTCTCCCAAATTTAGAACACTAAATCCGAGAATTCCTGTCAAGAGCAAAACAAAAAACGCGGATGTTTTTTTCCTTTCTGTGAAAATTAGAAAAAATAAAATAGCAATTAGAACGAAAGGAATTGCAATTTTCAAAGATTCATAGGTTTTAGAAATTAAAATGATTGAAGGAAAGGCAATTATCACCAATGCAATTACTGCAGCAAGACTCCCATAACAAGTCAATAAAATAGCCTCGTAACCCTCTCCGTTTTTCAAGAGCTGATGTCCTGGAAGAATCGAAAGTTCTGTATCTGTATCAGGGCAACCAAGGAAAATAGAGGGAATAAAATCTACGAATGTGTGTGTAATTGCCATCGAAACTATGAAAACCACTAAATAAATTGGGTTTATTGTATAGAAAATTATGGCAGAAAGAGAAACGATACCCGCACCAATTAGGTTTATATGTATGCCTGGAATCAAGCCTGTAAGAGTTCCTGTCAAAATCCCTAAAAAAAGGAAAAACAAAATTTCTAATAACATTGTGAATAAATGAAAGAATTATTTTTATTAAAATCGGTTTTCCAATATAGTTTTTAGAAAGGTTTAATAATTATTTTCCTTTTATATTAAAATGGGTGAAATCAATAAATCAGAATTAATAAAAAGGAATTGTATAGAAGTCATTAATGAAGATAAGATAAATTCTTTTATGAAAAAAGGAGTCGTATATTGCGGTTATGAATGCTCTGGAGAGATCCATCTTGGGCATCTAGTCACAATTTTGAAACTTTTAGATTTACAGAAAGCAGGAATTAAAGTAAAAATACTTTTGGCAGATTGGCACACTTGGCTGAATAAAAAAGGGGATTGGGATTTTGTAAATAACCAACTTAAGCAATGGGAAAATGGGTTTAAGCATGTGGGGCTTAAAGCAGAGATTATTAAAGGGACAAGTTTCCAGAAAAAATCAGATTATTTTGAAGATATTTTGAAACTAGCATTGAATGTGACAGTTAATAGGGGAGTTAGAAGCATGCAACAAGTTGCGAGAGATATTGAAAATGCAAAAGTTAGTCAAATAATTTATCCTTTGATGCAGGTAGCAGATGTAAAATATCTAAAGACAAATTTTGTAGTTGCTGGTTCTGACCAGAGAAAAATTTACATGCTGGGATTAGACCAAGGAAAAGACATAGGGCTTCAAGATGCAGTTTATCTTTACACTGCTTTGATTCCAAGTTTGAAAGGGCCAGGAAATAAAATGTCAAGTTCAATAAAAGATAGTTTTATTTCTATAAGGGATGGGAAAGAGGACATTGTGAAAAAGATAAACAAGGCATATTGCAAAGTTGGAGATTTGACGAATAATCCTGTTTTGGCAATAACAAGGCTTGTTATTTTTCCAATGTTTGAAAGAATAGAGATAAAAAGACCTGAGAAATTTGGAGGAAATTTAATTTTTAAAGATTATTCTAAATTAGAAAAAGAATTTGAGGCGGGAAAGATTCATGCACTTGATTTAAAGAATGCGGTTTCGGAAAATTTAGAAAAGATAATTGCGCCTATAAGAAAAGAGTGGAAATGACTATTTGGTTCTGAATTCAACAACATCTAAATCTTTCAATTTATGATTTAATCCAACTATCTGTCCTGGAAATTTTGAAGAAGGCCCCCAAATTTTTGTTGTTTTTATCTTTTCTGAAAATCCTTTAAGAATTTTTTCAGCAACTTCTTTTACGGAAGAATCTAAATCTAAAATTATGGGTTTTTTTGACCTATCTTTTTTTCCCGGCTCTTTTGTGTATACCCTTATTATGTCAAATTTTTGAAAGATTTTATTTTTTAAATTTTCCATCGTTTGTTTTTCCTTGAAATCTAATATCACAAATTCATGTCTCTTACTTTTCAAAGTGGCTTCAATTTTCCTGGAATTTTCTTTAGAGAGGTTTGTTTTATCAAATGCTATGATCTGCTTTCCCGTAGCCTTTTGTAGTCTTTCTTTTATTTCTCCTATTTCTTCTAATTTGGAAACTAAAATCACTAGGACGTCTGCACTATTTACGATCCCTTTGTCAAAATTTTGGGAATTTATTTCTGGGAGTTCGACTAATTGAACCTGAGCTCCTGAAGAATAATTTATTGTGCCTAAAGCTAATTCCTCAGAATTCTGACTTTTCTTATTTGTAAGACTTGGCAGCAATAAACTTTTATTCAAATTTTCCTTACTTATTATTGCAGCTTGCATATCTTCTTTCTTTATCCCTTTTTTTGAACTACTTGTTTTTTTCAATCTTTCTAATCCCCCTTTTAATTTTTTATAACGAGTCTTTAAATTAGCAAGCATTTTTTCTGAAGATTTATGTTTTGGGCATTCCCTAATCATTTCTTCTAAGGCTTCTATTTTTTCTTCAGTATTTTTTGCACTAAAGAATTTTACTTCTGCTTTTTGATAATTGGGCGATTGATTTGTCGAGGCCATATGTCTTTTAAACTAAAACTGCTTAAAAATCTAATGAAGGATTCGGAAGTCATTGCAAAAATAATGGAAAAGAAGGAATTTTCCCAATTACCTATAAAAGATGTGGTGATGGTTTTAGAAAAATTAGAAAAGAAAAATTTATTGGATGAAGAGAAAATAAAATCTGCTAGGAAAATCCTAAGAAAAATTTATTCAGGTTTTGGAGGTAAGAAAATTTTAACATGGAGGGGAAAAAACCCTAATGAGGTTTTAGAAAAGCATCTTTCGACAAAAGAAAGATATGGAAATTACGAAGAAATTTATTCTAGGATTTTAAAAAATCTCCCAAGAGAAATTTCTGTTATTGATTTGGGATGTGGGGTTAATGGTTTTAGTTATGAGTTTTTCAAAAAAGTTGGAAAGAAGGCAAAATATGTTGGGATTGAGGCAATAGGACAATTGGTGGGATCAACGAATGAATTTTTTAAAGATAATAAAATTTCTGGTAAGATCCACCACACTAGTTTGATGGACACTTCAGATGTGAAAAACATAATTAAGAAATCAAAGAGACCTAGGGTAATTTTTTTGTTTAAAGTTATTGATTCTTTAGAGTATTTTGAAAGAGATTTTACAAAAAAACTCTTGGAAGAGATAGTTCCTCTATCTGAAAGAGTTGTGTTAAGTTTCGCAACTGAATCTTGGCTCAAGAGAAAGAAATTTTTTGCTAATAGAAAATGGCTTATTGAATTTATTAGCGAAAAATGGGCTTTTATCGATGACTTCAAAGTTTCTGGTGAGAGATATCTAGTGTTTCAAAAAGATTAGAAAACTTTATAATATATTTTTTCTTATATGATGTATGGCAGACATACTTCAACAAAGTGGTCAACCTGGAAATAAAGGGATGCAACAGAATCCTCAACAGCAAATGCAATCTAATCTGGGTGGTGCACAACCAAATCAGAATCAACAAATGCCGGGTGGAACAAATCCTCAGCAAGCAGCCACACAAGAAAAAGGTTGGAAGAAATGGTTGGTTTTTTTGGGACTAGGAATCTTAATAGTTGTAGCAATTGTTGGTGTTTGGTATTTTACTCGTTGAAATTATAATTATCTTTATATAGTTTAATTTTTCATATCTTCTATGAAGGGAAATTTTGAAAGGAAGGTGTTGGAAAACGGTATGACTATTCTTCTTGAAAAAAGAGATATTCCTGTTGTGAGTGTTGCTTTTGCAGTTAGGCAAGGGGGGGTAAATGAAGATTCTCATGAGAAAGGCATTTCGCATTTTATAGAACATATGTTATACAAGGGAACGCCCTCAAGAGATGCTAAAAAAATTGCAGATGAGATTGAAGGCAAGGGAGGGGCCCTTAATGGATTCACTGATGAAGAAATAACTGCTTATTGGTGCAAAATGCCTGCCGAAGATTTAAACATTGCCTTGGAAGTTTTGGGAGACATGGTTAGGAATCCTAAGTTTGACGAAAAAGAAGTTGAGAAAGAAAGGAAGGTTATCTTCGAGGAAATAAAAAGAAGAAAAGATAATCCTCAAATTTATGTTTTCGATAAAATTCAAGGATTACTCTACGAAGCTCCTTTGGGAGAAGACTTGGCTGGAACTTATGAAACTATGAATTCTCTTGGAAGAGAAGAACTTGTAAATAAATTCAAGGAGGTCTATCAAACTGATAAAATGGTTCTTTGTGTAGTTGGAAATGCAGAAATGCAAACTCTTGTTGATTTTGTAGAGAAGAGTTTTAAAAAAGGGAATGGAAAAACTCAAAACTTTGAAATCAAAAAGAAAAATAATTCTGGATTGGAGAAAAGGAAGGGGATTGATCAAGCAAATTTGGTTCTTGCATTTCATGCTCCTTTGTTGGGAGATGATAAAAATTATGCTATGAAGGTTTTGAATTCTTTAATTGCTGAAGGGATGTCCTCAAGACTTTTTACCGAAATAAGGGAAAAAAGAAATATGGCTTATTCTGTGAGGGGATATTGTAATGTGAGCAAGGACTATTCTTATGAATTGATTTATGTTGGAACCACAAAAGAAAAAGTCAATGAGGTTAAGAAATTGATTTTAGAAGAATTTGAAAAAGTTTCTGAAGGGCTGATGGAGGAAGAATTGGAAAAGACAAAAGAAAAAATGATCGGAAACTATAAACTTTCTATGGAAGATTCTCAAGATCAGATGGTTAACATTCTTTCTGCAGAAATTGATGGGAACGCGGAATCATTTTATGAATTTGAGGAAAAAATCTTAAAAGTTAAAATTGAAGATGTAAAAGAATTGGCTAAGATAAAAGACTATAGTTTTTTTGCTTTGGTTCCTGAGGATTAAATTAAAATGTTCATTGTTAAAGTTCCTGGAATAAATGGTTTGGGAAAAACAAAAGGCTGTGAGTTGGCTGGGGACGGGATGATTAGGGAATTAAGGAAAATTTATACAAATCAAGAGGAAAAAATAATCGATGTTGATTCTTTAGATTTGGAAGAAATTCATTTGGATAATTCAAACCTTGAATTAAGTGCGGATTTGATTTACAAAAATTCTCTAAAATCTTTTGAAACAAAACCGAAAATTGCTTTTCTTGGTGGCGACCATTCAATTTCATACCACACTACGAAAGCATTTATGGACTATTGTAAAAATGCCGAAAAAGAGCCCTGCTTAATTGTTTTTGATGCCCATCCAGATTGTATGAAGCCCGTAGATAATAATTTCCCAACCCATGAAGAATGGCTTAGGGGTCTAATTGAGGCAGGCTTTCCTACAAAGAACATTCTTTTGGTCGGCTCAAGAAATTCTGCCTTGGAAGAAAGAAGATTTATGAAAGAAAATAAAATAAGGGCCATTTCAATGAGTCAATTTGTTGACGAAATTGGAGAAGTTTGTGATGTTATTATGGAATTTTCTGATAAAAAAGAACTTTACATCTCAATAGATATTGATTCCATTGATCCCGCATTTGCACCTTCGACAGGTTATCCTGAACCTGGGGGATTCACAAGTAAAGATTTTCTGTATTTAGTTCAGAGACTAAATAAAATTAAGAACCTCCGAGCAATGGATATAGTCGAAATCAATGCAGAAAAAGACAAAGAAAAAAATAATTTGACTTTAAAGCTCGGTGCTAAAATTCTTTCAGAATTTATTTAGTCTTTTTCACAATAATCTTTATATATCACAAAAGATTTTTTATATTTTAATGGCGCTCTTGGATTTTAAACAAGGAATAGAGGAGATAGTTGAAGAAGAAATTGAAGAGTTTTTGAATTTATTCAAACTTAATCCAAGAACATATTCCGGAATAATTCTTTATGGAAAATCTAATTCTGATTTTCTTGATGAATTAAGAAACTATTTTTCTAAAGGTTTTTCAGAACGGGGTTATGATGAATTGATTATTCGAGTTTCTGAAACTGAACCTATGCAAGCCGAAAGGATCCTTGAAGACGCTGGAGGGAATTTAACTCCCGGATTTTATTGTATTGATGTTACTAGGTGTTATCACCTTTAATATTCCTCTTCTACAATTTTAAAAACTTCAGCTTTTTTCCCAAGAATCTCTTTTAGCTCTTCTTCTGGTGCATTTATGATCCCTTTTATTGTTTTGAATTTTTCAAGAAGTTTTTTTGCGTTCTTTGGCCCAATTCCTGGGAAGGACTCAATTATGAATTGCTTCACTTCGTTCTTGTCAAGGAATCTTTTTGTGACATTTAGAGAAGCTTCTTTATTTTCTTTTTTCGAAAGAACCGAAATGAATTTAGCAGAATCTTCATAATTCTTTGTAAAAATTATGGGGACGTTATATTTTAGGATTATTGAAAGCAAAAAACCTCTCACAGCGTTTGGATGCATTCCGGTTAATTCTTCGTCCGAATATAATTCTTGCTCGTCAATTCCTTCTATTATGAGCATCCTGCTTTTGTATTGCTGAATTTCTTCTAATTGTTTTAGTAATCTTTTGTTTTTCATAGAAGAAATAAAATCGCTAACGGTTTTTCTTTCTATGGCGGTATCATTTACAAGATAATCAGCAACCTTTAAAGTTTTGAACTCGACCTCTAAACCATTTTCAATTATTTCAGAAACAATCAATGAGTTTTTCTCTCTTGTATCTACTATTATTTTCTTTTTTGGTTTGTTTTTTTTAGCTTTCCCTTTAGAAAAGATATCAAAAATTTGCTTTGTTCTCATTTTATAAATAACTCTCCATGGTTTTTTGATTCAATTGCGAATTAAAACCTCTGCCCTCAGTTAAATCTTTTTTTATTGCATCTATTGCAGAATACATTTTCTTTTCCCTGCTTCTTGAAACATAGTAATTTGTTTCATCTCTTGTCCCTTTTGTTATGAGCATGATTAGTTTTCCTTTCATAAGCCTGGCAGTTCTTCCAGCTCTTTGTATTGTTCTTATGGCTGAGGGAATTGGTTCGTAAAAAATAACTGAACCTACTTCTGGGATATCTAAACCTTCTTCACCTATGCAAGTTGCACAAAGAACATCTATTTTTCCTTCTGAAAATTCTTCGATTATTTTTTTTTGTTGGTTTTGATTTAAGCCAGTAGAAGCCTTTTTTGCTTGCCCGACAAAAATTTTGGATTTTATTTTTGAGTCATTCATTTTTTTAGATATTGCTTGAGCAGTTTCTCTAAATTGCGTGAAGACAAGAATTTTTGCGTTCGGATTTTTTTGTTTTTCGGCTTGTACCAAAGAAAGAATTCTTGTGAGCTTAGGATGTTCTACTCCTTTCCTGAGCAGAATATTAGATTTATGAAATGCCAAGGTAAATTCCGGCTTGGAGGCTAATTTCACAACTCCTTTGCTTTGTTTTTTTAGAGCCTGGTCTAATATGGTTTTAAGATATTTATTGAAACCAGATAGTGTTTGGGTTTCTAATAATTCTAAAGCATGTTGCATCTTTATTGCCTGTGCGCACGAGCTGGCTCCAAGAAAATAATTGAATCTTTTTTCACCTCTTGATAAAAGAAAAGAAATCTTTTTTTGGAGTTTTATTAATTCTGTTTTTGTAGGATAGGTGTAAAACAAACCCCTTGCCTTTAATTCTCCTACATAAGTGTTGAAAAGCTTTTTCAATAAATCCTTTATCTCTTGAAACTCTTTTGGAAAATCAATCATTATTTTTTTGAACTCTAACTCTTGAAGATAATCTTTTACATCTTCACTATGTCTTGTTCTTAGTTCAACTTCCTCTATATTTAGGTTCCTACAAATTTCTTTTATCTTGGCCATCTCGCTTCCCGGACTTGCAGTCAATCCAATTATCCTTTGATTTGTGCCTTGTTTTTTGTATTCTTTGACTATGAAATTGTAATCGTAATTTTTTAAGCATCTATGGGCTTCATCTTCTATCAATAATGAGACTTCACTTAAATCATAAAGTCTGTTTTTCAAATCATTTGCGATACATTGCGGTGTTGAAAAAATAATCTCTGCTGTTTGCCAAAGCTCTTTTCTTTTTTTGGCATTTATAATTCCAGTAAATAAGATTGTTTCTGCAAATAATTCTGGAAGATGTTTTTCAAAATATTTTAGATGCTGTTCTGCTAGAGGTTTTGTGGGGGCAAGAAAAAGGATTTTTTCTCTAGGGAATTTTTTTAATCTGTCTATGCAAACCATTAAAGAGATTAAAGTTTTGCCAAGCCCTGTTGGGAGTACAACTAGACAATTCTTTTGTATGCAAGTTTCAAATATTTTTTGTTGGTACTCTCTTGGGGAGATCCTTTGTAAAAATTCCATGCTATTTTTTTCTCAAAACAGAAATTGCTAGAAGAGTGGAGCAAAATATAAGGGTAACACCGATGAATGAAAGGTAATTTCTGATTGTGTCGCCTTGGGTTAAAACAACATTTCCAGTTATACTTCCAGAAGATAGGAAAAACACTCCAAATAAAAATGAAACACCTGCTAAAATCAATGGTTTGCTTATATTATTGGGGGAAATTTTTTTCATAGTAATATTTTTCTTCTGGAATTTAAATAATTTATTATACTCCTAAGAAGACATAGCCTAATCCAATGAAGGTTAGGGCTGTGACAAAACTCCAAAGTACCAAGCTTCCGAAGAAAATCTTATTTCCGTCTAAGTCTGATAAAGGAATTATATTGAAGAATGCAAAGAACACATTAAGTTTGGCAAATTCATTGAAGCCTATAAGATATCCAATTATCGCAAAAGATAGGTTTGCCACAATTCCTGCTGCAGCAATCAGCCCTACATGATATTCAGTCATTTCTGAAAATGAATATAGTCCAAATCTTTTTGCAGCACGATAAACTTTTGGTTTTACTTCAAAGACCATTGAAGCTAACCAGGTGAAATTTCCAAATGAGATTAAAGTTGCTAGAAAAGGTAAGGTGATTCCCATTGGAAATGGATTTTTGAAATGGCTATGAGGCCTAAAACCATACCTTTTGATTGTCCATAAATCAATTTCTATTTCCGAATCAAGATAATAACTTGCAATTTTCTTTGCTAAAGTGTTTACCCCAAGAACCAAAAACATTATTAGAAGAAGTTTAAGAAATCCTTCTACTGAATTTGGAAATCCTATTAAGAACGCAAAGATGATTGCTAGAATTCCTAGAATTGTTAATTCTTTTTGATTGAGCATGATTTGTTTATGGAATTCCTCGTTATAAATTTTATGTATTGTTTTAAATGGAAAACTATTTAAATAATATCTCCTAAATTTTCACATGAGAGTTAAGAAATTAAGTGAGGTTATTGGAGCTAAAGTTTATACGGACTCGGGGGATTATTTCGGAGAAATTGAAGAAGCAAATATTCAAGATAACAAGGTTGAGGGTTGGAGAATAAGGGTTCTTGGAAGCATGGCTGCAATGATGGGTGGCGCAAGAGGAGTCATAATCCCTCATCAATTCGTTAAGGCAGTTAGTGACATCTTCTTGATAAATAAATCCGCTTTGCCAAGTCCTGAATCAGATTTTGGAGAAATTCAGGAAGAATAATAAAATATGGCAGGAGAGATTTTTTTCCAGAATGTAATTTTTAGCAAATTTGTTTTACCTTTTCTATTAATTTTCTTCATAGTTTTCGCAGTTCTTGAAAAAACAAAAGTTTTGGGCGAAAATAAACAAATTAGTGCTCTTGTAGCATTTGTTATTGGTTTGATCTTTGTTGGAGTTGCATATCCAAAAGAAGTTGTTGGAAATTTAATTTTATTTTTGTCTGTAGCTCTTGTAGTTTTATTTGTAGTTTTGATACTCTGGGGATTTTTAGCAGGTGATAGGGCTGAGTTTTCAAACTTGCCAAACGGAATAAAGGTAGTAGCTGGAATTTTCCTTTTCGTAGTTTTGGTGGTTGGAGTCGTTTGGTCAACAGGGGTTGATTTGGGATTTGTAGATTTCTTGTTCTATCAACCTTGGAGTGAAAGTTTTTGGACAAATGCAATTTTTGTTGTTTTAATC
The DNA here is from genome assembly GCA_040879765.1 of Candidatus Pacearchaeota archaeon. Lineage (GTDB taxonomy): Archaea > Nanobdellota > Nanobdellia > Pacearchaeales > GW2011-AR1 > JBBDJQ01. The sequence goes on from JBBDJQ010000001.1 coordinate 129,736, forward strand.
GGAGCTGCTTTGGCCTTCATAGTTAGAAGTCCAAAATAATTCTTTCTAGTCGAATATATACTTAATTCAATAAAAACATATTTAAACTTCTTTTCATAATTCTTGAAATGAGTGTGGGAACGTTTTTACAATCTTATGGCTTTTATGGAGGAGGCTTTGGGCAAGTTCTTACTCAGTGGGAGCAGGCAGGAGTTTTTGCATATATTCTCCCATTTTTGTTAATATTTGCTCTAGTTTATGGAATTCTAAACAAAATGAATTTGTTTGGAACCGAAAATAATAAATCAATTAATGCGGTTATTTCCTTGGCTGTTGGTTTAATGGCTTTGCAATTCGGAGTCGTATCCGTATTTTTTGCAGATATTCTGCCTAGGCTTGGCGTAGTTCTTATGATTGTTTTAGTTTTCTTGGTTGTTTCTGGATTGTTTGGAAATCCCAGGAATAAAGGTTGGACTAATTTTATGATGTGGGGTTCGGTGATTATTGCCGTAGTAATTGTTCTTCAATCTTTAGAAATCTTTCAAAATTCTTTTTCTAACTTTTTGTATTTGATTCCTCCTGGTTGGTGGTATGCGATAGTTCTTTTAATTGTGGTTATAGCGATTGTAGCTGGCTCAAGATCTTCAACAACAGAAGATAATCAAAGCTTATATGTTCAATCGTTATTACCCGACTCAAGAAAATAAATTTTATCTCTTTTTTCTAGTTTTTGTTTTAGAAGTAGTCTTCTTTTTTGCACTCGGCTTTGTAGTTTTCTTATGGTTTTTTGTTTCGTGATGTTTTTTTACAGCAAATCCTGGAAGAGCTTTTCCAAAAGAATCCTGCATCATTGACATTTCTTTTTTTATGCTTTCTAAATTGCTTCCATAAGAGCCAACTCTTTGGAGTATTGAAACTTGCAAAACATCAAGCGTTTTTTCAATTCTCTTTATTCTTTCAAGTATGTTTTCCATTCTTGATTCTGCCAATGTTTTGAATTCTGAAACATCTTCCATAGTTTTTTGAATGGCATGCATTTTTTCTGAAAACACTTGTTCAGCTATTTCGATAATTGTTCCCGTGTCTAATCCTCCTGGTTGAGAATAATCTCCTTCTTGCGGCTGTTGATATGAAGAATATTCTTGTTCTTGAGAATAGGTCCCTTGTTGCCCTTGGTTTTCGGGTTCTGGATTTGGAGTATAAAATTCTTCATCTTGGTTGTTTCCTGGAGAAGGGGCAGAAAGAGAGCCATCTTCATTATTATCCGAAACCGCGCTTTTTATTTGAGCTTGGTTAAAAGCATTATTTATGTCTTGTTGGGAAAATCCATTTTGTTGCAAATTTTGAATTATATTTGCATCATCCATACCCTGATTTCTCATTTGACTTAATTGTTCTAATGCCCCCATTTATTCTCCTTTTGATTTTTTCATTAGGTTTAGTGGTTGAAACATTTTTGCCTGCTTACTTAAAATATCCAAATCTTCTTTTCTTGCAAATTTTGAAAATTCTCCAGATAAGGTTTCCATGAATGATTTTATCCTTTCCATATCTTGTTTAAGAGATTCAATATCTTTTTTCATAGTAATTGATTTTTCGGCCAAAGATTCTTTTGTATCTATCAAATTTTTTCCTATGAGCAAAACCCTGTCTCTCAAAACTCTTTGTCTTTCTTCCAAATCTTTAAGTCTAATACTTGCTTCATTATAGAATTGCCCATAATGTTCATCACCACTTTCCATTGTAAAAATATGTGATTTAACTTTAAATGTTTTTTGTAGAAGCACGATAAAAATTTTAAACCTTCTTTTCCATCTGATTTCATGCAATTTGATAATAATTCTGCTCTTTATAGTTCAGAAGTTCAGAGAGAAGGTGATGAAGATGTGCTTTATGTAAATTATCTTGGAGTTCCCTATGTTCCTAGCCTTGCTGATTCTCCAGAGGTCATGGAAAGGACGGTTGATACACTTATTGAGAATCCAAATGTTTCAAGGATAGTTTTTGTTCAACAAAAAAATTATAATTATGATTTTGAAGAAACTTCAATGCTTTTGGAAATTGCCCAGGCATATATTCATTTGATAAGGCAGGAAAAAATACTTTCAAGAAATAAGATAATAACAAACCAAGAACAAGCTTTTCCCAAAAGATACAATGATTTGTTTCATTTTCTTTTTTTACTTAAACAAGATCCTGTTGCTGCTTATATAAATCTAAAGAAATTACTCGTTGAAGCAAATTTAGAACTTGAAAAATTAGGAGATGTTTTTAAAATAGATCAAAGAAGCTATTTGTCTTTGTTAAATAGGATTTTCACAATGGTTGAAAAGACTTCTTTGATTGAAAAAGCAAAGCCTTACTTGGAAAACTATTTTAATGATGGAAGAGAAGTTTATAAAAATATTTTCAAGGCAGATACAATTCCAAATTTTATTTTTACAAGACTTGTTTCAGATTTGCCAAATAATGCGGAGATAGTAGATCAGTATAAAATTTCAGTTAATGAATATGATGAATCTTTTGTTACAATTCTTAAGGTTGAGGATGAGGCTAAGTTTACATACCATATTGTTCCACCAGAGAATTCGTTGAATGAAGAACATAACATTCTTCTTAATTTAGCCAAAGAAGTTTTAATTGAACATCAACCAAGAGCGGAAGAATTCACAGACCCTCAAAGAACAAGGCAAGTTTTTTTTAATATTTCCAAGGATTTGTTGCAAGATTTAGCAAACACAAAAAACATTAGTTTGAATTATTCAGATTTGAATAGGATGGCAACTATTCTTGTTAGAAATACTGTGGGGTTCGGAATACTTGAAGTTCTTTTGCAAGATAAAAATTTGCAAGATATTGTTTTGAATGCTCCTATTCCCATGAACTGTGTTTTTGTTAGGCATCAGAAGTTTGATGAATGCTCTACAAATATCTTACCAAGTCAAGAAGATGCTAATTCTTGGTCAGCTAAGTTTAGATTAATATCTGGAAGGCCTTTGGATGAAGCAAACCCTATTTTAGATACACAACTTGATATAGGGAAGATGAGGGCAAGAATTTCCATAATTCAAAATCCTCTCTCTCCTCATGGTTTAGCTTATGCTTTGAGAAGACACAGGGAAGCTCCTTGGACTTTGCCCCTGTTTGTCCAAAATAAAATGCTTAACTCTATGGCTGCAGGTTTGCTGAGTTTTTTGATTGATGGTTCAAGAACTCTTTTGGTTGCAGGAACAAGATCTTCTGGTAAAACTTCTTTGCTTGGGAGTTTGATGTTGGAAATAATTCCGAAATATAGGATAATTGCAATAGAAGACTCTTTGGAATTACCAATAGATTCTATGAGGAAGTTGAAATATGATGTTCTTAGGATGAAGGTTCGTTCGGCTCTTTTGAAAACAACAAATGAGGTTTCTGCAGATGATGGAATAAGGGCAAGCTTAAGGCTCGGGGATAGCTCTTTAATTATTGGAGAGGTGAGGTCTGTTGAAGCAAAAGCACTTTATGAGGCAATGAGAATTGGAGCTTTAGCAAATGTGGTTGCGGGAACAATTCACGGGGCTAGCCCTTACGGGGTTTTCGACAGGGTTGTTAATGATCTTGGAGTTCCAGCTACAAGTTTTAAGGCAACTGATTTAATTATAGTCACAAATCCCGTAAAATCTCCCGATGGACTACATTCAAATAAAAGAGTGATGCAAATAACTGAAGTTAGGAAACATTGGAAGAAAGACCCTGCTCAAGAAAAAGGATTTGTAGATTTGATGAAATACAATGTTGAAACAGATGAATTAGAAGTTACTGAGGATTTGATTAATGGAGATAGTGAAATTTTGAAAGATATTGCGGGAAGTGTAAAGGGGTGGGCAGGAAATTGGGATGCAGTTTATGATAATATTTTACTTAGGGCAAAAATAAAAGAAGAGTTGGTTGAGGTTGCTAATAAGACTAAGAACCAGGATATTTTAGAAGCTCCTTTCACAACACTTTCAAATAATGCATTTCATGAAATTTCTGATAAAGTAACTCAGGAAATTGGAATCCCAACAAGTGAAAGAGTTTTTCCTGAATGGCAGAAATGGTTGAATAAAAAAATTAAGGCAAAGAAAATATGATTCTTTCCTAACATTTATTAATTGTTTATACCTGTTTTTATTGAGGTGAATTTATGGAAGGTTTTGAAGGAAAGCCAAACATCAAAGATATTTTAGATAAGTATGGAAGAAAAATAGAAGGAAGAATGAATTCTTCTAAAATTGAATCTAAGGGAAGTTATAGTGGTGAATATTTGAAGTTCAAGGAAGAGATGGCACCTCAACTTACAAGATATGAAAGATGGTGCAAAAGTCTTGGGAGCATAATCCGGCTAAAAATTTCTGATAAAGATAAGGAAAGAGTTGAAAAAGAGTTGAGATTAGCACATGTTGATGTTGAACCCTGGCAATCTGTAACTCTAAGTGTGATGGCCTTTGGAACTGTTTTTCTTTTGGGTTTTTTAATTTCTATTTCTATTTTTTTAATTAACGGATTTCAATCTTTCCCTTTTTTATTTTTTATTTTGATGGTCATGCTCTCGCTTTTTATTTTTTATTTTACAAATAAATATCCTTCCAGATTGGCTAATCAATGGAGGTTAAAAGCTTCGAGTCAGATGGTTCCTGCAATATTGTATATAGTAGTTTATATGAGGCACACACCCAATTTAGAAAAGGCGATAGCCTTCGCGGCACAGCATTTACAATATCCCCTCTCATTAGATTTGAAAAAAGTTTTTTATGATGTAGAAATTGCAAGGTTCTCAACCATAAAGGAAAGTCTTGATAATTATCTTCAAATTTGGAAGGAAGATGGTTCCGAATTCATAGAATCTTTTCATCTTATTGAAAGTTCTTTATTTGAGGCTAGTAATGAAAAGAGGATAACAACTTTAGAAAAAGCATTGCAAGTTATTCTTGATGGAGTTTATGACAAAATGTTAAAATTCACGCATGATGTTAGAAGTCCTTTGGTTAATGTTTACATGCTTGCTGTCGTTTTACCGGTTTTAGGAATAGCCTTACTTCCTTTAGCTTCTGCATTAGTTGGGGATTATTTGAAATGGTATCACGTTTTTATTCTCTACACCTTGATTTTACCTTTTATGTCTTTTTATTTAACGGATAAGATAATGCTTTCTCGTCCTGGAGGTTATGGGGAAACTTCTTTCCTTGAAAGAAATCCCTTGTATTCTAAATATAAGAGCAACAAAGCCTACATAACTGGGTTTGCAATTTTAATTCCTTTTTTGATTATAGGATTCTTGCCCTTAATTTTCCAATATACTTTCTTGCCGACTTTACTTGGAATCGAAAGGGACATTTCTTATGCTCAGATTGGATTAGGATTCTTTGGTGATGGAGGAATTTTTGGATTTATGCAAGGAACTGATGGTTTCACAGGCCCTTTCGGAATTGGTGCTTTAATTTTGAGTATGTTTGTCCCCTTAGGGATTGCATTATTTTTCTCAATTGCTTACAAGGGAAAAACTAAAGATTTAATTGTTGAAAGAGAAAAAACAAAACAATTAGAAGATGAGTTTAATAATTCCCTTTTCCAGTTGGGCAATCGTCTTGGAAATGGGCTTCCCCCAGAGGTTGCTTTTGGAAAGGTTGCCGAATCTTCAAGAAGTCTTGTCACAGAGGAGTTCTTTAGAAGAGTCAATTATAACATTCGTCAAAATGGAATGAATGTTGAGAGCGCGATTTTTGATTCTCGAAGAGGCGCGTTGAATTTTTATCCTTCAGAATTGATTGCAACAAGTATGAGGATTTTGGTTGAATCCTCAAAGAAGGGTTTGAGGATAGCAGCCTTAAGTCTTATGAGTATTTCAGAATATGTTAAGAATATAAAGAAAATTACAAACAGATTAAGAGATATTTTGGCAGAGGTTATTTCAGACATGAAGAGTAACATGACTTTCCTTGCACCTTTGCTTTCAGGAATTGTAATTGGTTTAGCAGCCATGATAACTTCTATTTTATCTAGATTAACTAGTTCACAATTTGGAGATTCTGGAGCAGGAGGATTAGGGAATTTCCAAAATTTATTAGGTATATTTGATTTGGCAAAAATGATTCCACCATATTATTTGCAAATAGCGGTTGGAATTTATTTGATAGAAATAATCTTTATCCTAACAAGGACTCTTGTTGCGGTTGATGCAGGGGAAGATAGACTTCAAAGAATGAATAAGACGGGGAAGAATTTATTGAAAGGTGTGGTTTTCTATTTTGTTACTTCCTTAATTGCAATAATTATCTTATTTGTATTAGCAACCGTGGCGACGGGAGGATTCTGAAAAGATTTATTAATCACAGTTATCTTTTCTCTTAATGAAAGTTTTTGGAAAGAGAGGAGTAATTTCAGAGTATTTGCCTTGGATAATCATCTCTGTTGCAGTTCTTACAATAATTTTAATTGTTGTTTTTTCATTGAGGACTCAAGGTTCTTCTTTAATAGACCAAATTAAAAATTTATTAAGATTTTAAATGGATTTAACTATAAGCCAGATAATAAAAATTGTTTTGGGGGTTGTGGTAATTGTGGTTGTGATTTCTGCATTGGCTTATTTTGGAAGCAACATTGGAGATTTTTTTCAAAACCTTCCTGGGGCTACTGAAAGTTCTAAATTTTATTTAGGTTTGATAAAATGAAAACTAAAAGGGCCTTTTTACTTGCAGAGGAAACTTTGAAAATTGTCTTAGCTTTGATTTCAATCGGATTTTTGGTGTATTTTCTTTCTGCGTTGTATTTTTCAGACAATACTTCTGAGGATTTGAAATTTGCAGAAGCTTCATTAAGTAATCTTGGTGATGCCCTCAGTAGCAAGATTTCTGAATTGCAAATTTATAATCCTCAGGGTTGGGTTTTAATTTCTTTCTCTGTTGGGAACGAGGATTTTCCAAGAGCCTGTTCTAATTTTGCTTGGGAAAACTGCCTCTGTTTAACAAATAATTTGAATTTGTTTAAAGGAGTCTTTTTAGATGATGAAATAACTTGCTTAGAAACAGAGTATTCAATTCCTGGAAAACAAATTGATTTAGATAATCTTCCAATTACTTTAGAATTAAATCATGAATCTAAGGAGATCTCTTTAAGATGAGTTTTGAAGTTTTAATAAAATATTTAATATGGATTATCTTCTTTGGAATACTTTCAGCTTCAATTTATTTTTTGTTTAGCAATCTAGGAGTTTAGATGATTAAAAATTTTAAAATGAAAAAAGGGGAATTGACAACGCAGCAGATAGTTTTGCTAATAATTCTTATAACTAGTTTTATTGTTATTTTATTTTTTTTCTTTAGATTGAATCTCCAAGAACAAACTCAAAAAGAAATATGCCATAACTCGGTTGTCTTGAAAAGCAACTCTAAGATTGCAAGTGGTTTTTTGGATTGTAGGACAAATTATCTTTGTATCTCTTCAGGAAGTAGTTGTGAATCAATTAACCCCACGCAAACTATTAAGATTAGCTCTTCTGGAAATGAAAAAAGAAATGAAGTTTTTGAAGCCCTTGCTAAGGAAATGTCTGATTGCTGGTGGCAGTTTGGCGAGGGCAAATTAGATTATGCTGGGGGCTCAACAGAAAGCAGTGTAAACTATGCTCTGTGCTCAATAGTGGAATTTGACTTTGGAGAAAATTTACAATTTTCTTACAAAGATTTTTATGATTATTTGCAAAGCGAGCAAAAATCAGAATCCCAAACCTATTTACAATACCTATATTCAATAAATTCTCTGGATGAAATCCCTTCAATAGAGCAGGTTGATTTTTCCTTTGAAGATGGTTTTGATTCTTCTCAAACCTATTCTATCCTTACTGGCATCGACAAGAATCTATTTGATTTTGTTGATGATGACATAATTTTTGGAGTTTATATTATTCCAACTTTAGAAACTAATTCCCGGTTAGAATCAGATAGGAAATTTGTTACAAAATCCTAATCAGATAATTTTATTAACTTTTTTAGCTTCTTGGAAAGAATGGAAAAGAAGGGACAGATTCTGGTTGAAAATGTTGTGTTTATTATTCTTAATTTAATTTTTCTTTCTATTTTGATATTATTTATAATGACCAAGGGAGCTTCGGAAGCAGCCTTAGAAGATAAGTATTCAAAACAAATAGCTCTTTTGATTGATTCTGCTGAACCGGGAACAGATATCTATATTGATATGGAAGATGCTTTTGAAAAAGCAGAAGGGAATAAATTCAGAGAAGAATTGGTTAGAATTTCTAATGGAGAAGTTATTGTAAAACTTCGTGAGAATGGGGAACATTCATATCCTTTTTTTAATAATGTAGAAGTTTTTGCTTTCAAGTATGAAGAAAATGTGTATTGGATACAAATAAATAAATATAATTAAAATGAATAATAAAAAAGGCGCAGACAGGATAATTTCAGTTTATTGGTTTGTAATTTTGATAATTGTTGCTGGGAGTGTTGTTTACATGGTTTCTGCTTTTTACGGTGTGCCTTATGATGTTAAGCCAATTGAAGCGGATTTAATGATCAATCAAGTTGCGACCTGCCTTTCTGAAGATGGAAGATTAAAATATAACTTGGATGAAAACCTTGAGGGTAATTTTTTGGAAATTTGTCATTTTAATTTTGAAGATGGGGATCCTGATGGAAGTTATTATTTGGTTGTAAGCTTTTATGCCTTTGAATCTAGAAATCCAATTAATTTTGAAATAACAAAAGGAAATTCTAATTTGGGGTTGGTTTATGAAACAACCAGTTCTGGAGAAATTGCTTCGGCAAATAAATCATTTTATACATTAAATGGAAATCAAGAGATTGTAGTTAATATATTTGCTCTTGTCTCAGAAAGAAAATGATTTCATCTAAAAAAGGGCAAGTTTCGGATACTTTGACTTGGGTTGTGGCAACCCTAATCATAGTTGTTGTTTTAGGAATTTCAATGTTTTTTACAAATACTCTTTCTAATGAAAAAGAAATCCAAATTAAAGATAAGCAGAAAGATTTCCTGGCTGTAAAATCGATAACTAATTTTTTGGAAAATGAAGATGAGCCGGCTTTATTGAGTGATGGAAGTAGCGGAACTAGGGGAAATGTTGACAATTTGTTAGAAATTTTACCGACTACTCTTCCAGAACCAGGAAGGCAATTCAATAGGGACACTTCTTTTGATACCAAAGGGCTGAATGGAATCTTTTTCTGGTCTTTTTCAAAATCCCCTACAATTTATGAAAACAAAATTTTTGTATTCGGTACAACTTATAAGGGCATAACCTTACAGTTTTCAGCAAGATGTTATGGGAGTGCGTGTTTAAGATGAATAAAAAAGGAGATATATCTATAACAATTTTGGTTCTAGGAGTTGTGGCTCTTTGTTTCCTGACAATTTTTTCTTTTATAACTTTCAAGAATAATTTTAATGATGATTTTTCAGGAATTGGTTTAATCGAAACTATGAAGGCTTTTGAAGAAGAAGAAAATTTTTTTGCTAATAGTGATTTTTCAAGAATTGGCCCTTCAGGATTTGAAAGCGGAGAAGTTATGGTAAAAAACGAAGGAGAAAAGATTGTCGGAGAAGTTTCAAGAGGAGAATTTAATTTCAAAATCACTCCGCCTTTCTTTGAATCAACCAATAAAACTATTGTGAGAGTGGAATACCCAAAATAACCAAAACTTTTTAAACAAATTCCATCTTATACAATTTATAATGATTTCAGATAAAAGAGGGCAAGGTTTGAGTGTTAATGCAATTATACTAATCGTTCTTGGAGTTGTGGTTTTGGCAGTTTTGATTTTCGGATTTACAGTTGGATTTGGGGGCATTTCACCTTTTGTTTCGGGAAACAATATTGATTCAATTAAAACAGCTTGTAATGCTGCTTGTGCCACAAATAGTGAAATTGGTTTTTGTACAACCCCAAGAGAAATTTCTTTAGATGATGCAACTCTTGGAGCAATTAATTCTGCGAACCCAGATATGCCAGCTTTAGAAAGTGGAGGAACTTATAATTGTCAGCAGCTTTCAGAATATAATTCTCTGGGGATTGATGGCTGTTCTTCTGTAGATTGTTCTCCAACTGGAAACTAATTTTTAAAATGGCAGATTATGGTTTGGATTCTGGCAAGAGGAATAAGAGGAAGGACAAGAAAAGGGAGAGAAAAAAACATCCCTATAAATCTGGGGGAAGGAATCGTACGAAGACTCCGGTGAAAAAATAATTTTATAAATCTAAAACCTCTATCTTGTTAATGTATCAAGAGGTGTTCCTAATATCATTAGCATTAATTTGGGTTTTGTTTGCAAGTTTGCAAGACATAAAAAAAAGAATTGTTTCAGATTGGCTCAATTTTTCATTTATAATTTTTGTTTTCGGGTTTAGGTTTTTCTACTCTTTATTCGAATTAGATGGTTTTTTCTTTTTCTATCAAGGGATTGTAGGATTTTTGATATTTTTATTATTGGGAAATGCGCTTTATTATGCTAAATTTTTTGGAGGTGGAGATGCTAAGTTAATGATTGCTCTTGGGGCAGTTTTACCTTTGACAGATTCAATCTTATCTGATTTAGAAATGATGGCGACTTTCTTTGTAATTTTCCTTTTGGTTGGCTCTTTCTATGGGTTGTTCTGGAGTGTTGGAGTAGTTTTCTCCTCTGGAAAATTTAAGACTTATGGGAAAGATTTTAAAAAACAATTTAAGAAAGCTAAAGCCTTGAATTATTTCTCTTTTGCATTAGGAATTGTGCTAATTTCTATGTTCTTTTTTGAACAATTATTTTTGTACTTGGGAATTTTAGTTTTATTGATTCCTTTACTCTATATACATTCAAAGACTATCGATGATTCATTTTTGATTAAGAGGATAAATACTTCTAGTTTAGAGGAAGGGGATTGGATCTTTAGAGATGTAAAAATTAAAGGGAAAATAATTAATCCTTCTTGGCCAGGATTAACAAAGGTTCAAATAAGAGAAATAAAGAAGACTCACAAAACCATTCAAATTAGATATGGGATCCCCTTTGTCCCAGTATTTTTCATAAGCCTTGCCATACTGGTTTATTTTTTCTTTAGTGGAATTGGATTAAATTTTCCTTAACTAGGGAATTCTCCTTTTGGGCTCTATCTTTTCAATTAGCTTTTTCTTAGGCTCCGCTTTCTTTTTCACAGGTTTTTTCTTGACCTTCTTTTGTAATAGTATCTTTTGAATTTCTTCTAATTCAGTTTTTTCAATTTGTTTTCTTTTTGAATTTCTTGTTTCATCATTGTATATTGGAATAACATCTAAAATCCCATGATCAAATAACCTGTTTTCATGAACGATAAAACCCTTTGTCTTAAATTTCGAACGGATTTTTTTTGAGATCTTATCTGCTAGGTTGTGGATTGGTTTTTTTATTTTCTTTTTGTTTAAATGTTCTCTTGGGATGATTATTGAATGCCCTTTAGAAATGGGATTTATTTCTAATACTGCAAGAGAATCTTTATTTTCTTCAATCTGGTATGATGGAATTTGTTTTGAGAGGATTAGGCAGAAAGGGCATTTTAATTCTCCCAGATCTTGTAAAGGGCCTTGTTCTTGAATTAGGTTGTTTTGGCTAAGAAAATTTTCAAGCTCTTCTGAACTCATTGCTAAAACTTTGGCTTTGGCTTCTTCTTTTTTGTCTTCTGGAAAGCTTGATTCTATTTGTCCGAATATCTGTTGCTTTATTTGCTCTACTTTTTCTGGTGATAACATATTTATAAGGCTCTCCGCATGTCAATTGTCTCTATTGAATTAACATGCTCTATTTCTCCGAGCTCATTCTCAACTGGCTCAAATTCTTTGTCTTCTGACCATATGAATGACAGAACCAATGCCTTTAGACCAAATGCTATTGGGTGCTCCTCAAAATTTAAGCCCTTGGCTTTGTGTTTTTCTTCAAGGATTTTCTTTACATCTACCTTTATTTTCTCCAAATCTGTTTCAACAGAGTCTGGCATCAACCTAATTTTTATATTCATGCTTCCCATTCTAGAAATCAGAGAGACTCATTTATAAAATTATTGAAAACTTCAGTCAAATGACAAAATCCTTAAATACTCTTGGTTATTTTTTCTCCGTATGGAGGGAGTAGATTATCAGAGGATTGTGAATAGTATTTCTAAGGCTTCAGGATTACAGGTTTCTGACATTGAAGACAAGGTTGAAGCTAAGCAGAGGAAGATTTCTGGTTTGATAAGCAAAGAAGGGGCCGCACAAATTGTTGCGGCTGAGTTGGGCGTAGGAATAGAAAATGAAAGACTAAAGATTGATGAGCTTGGAAATGACATGCGGAGAGTAAACACTATTGGAAAGATAATTGAAATTTTCCCAGTAAGGACTTTTACAAGGAATGACAAGGAATCAAAGGTAGTAAATTTCATAATTGCCGATGAAACTTCAAACACAAGGGTTGTTCTTTGGGATAGTCATCATATAAATTTGATTGAAGAAAATAAGTTGAAAGTGGGGGACATTGTGGACATCTCTAATTCAAGTGTTAGGGAGGGGGAAATTCATTTAGGGAGTTTTTCAGAATTGAAACCAAGCACAGAATCTTTAGGAGAAGTTAAAACAGAAAAGATTGTTCAAGAAAAACTAATCTCTGATTTTAAAATTTCAAATAATGTTTCTACAAGAGCTTTTGTTGTTCAGATTTTTGACCCTAAATTTTTTGATGTTTGCATGGATTGCAAGAAAAAAGTAGTTCGTGAAGGAGATGGATTCTCCTGCCAAGAGCATGGAAAGGTTGCAAATGAAAGAAGAGCTTTGATAAATGTAGTTTTGGACGATGGCTCTGAAAGTATAAGGGCAGTAATATTTCATGATAAAATCCCTCAACTTGGTTTAGAGGATTTAGAAAATCAAGAAAATTTAAATTCTAAGAAAGAAGAAATTCTTGGAAAAGAATTAATAATTTCTGGAAAGGTTAGGCAAAACAAATTTTTTGAAACAACTGAATTAATTGTAGATTCTGTTAAGGAGCCTAGCATAGATGAATTAATTGGAAGTCTGGAAAGAAATTAAGGTTAGATTTTTTACGATCCGACATTTTTGGGAGTTTTCTTGGAAGTTGGCAAGTTTCTTAATTTTTGAAGGAAATTCTAAAGGATATTTCAGAGCCAAATAATCTTTATAAACTAGAAGCATTTTTCATTAGAATGCCTAAGAAAAAAGATACTGATTCTGAAAAAACCGAAGAAGTTAAAGAAGAGAAGAAAGAAGAGAAGAAAGAAGAGAAGAAAGAAGAGAAGAAAGAAG
>JBBDJQ010000001.1:143109-202715 GCA_040879765.1 Candidatus Pacearchaeota archaeon
AAGAGAAGAAAGAAGAGAAGAAAGAAGAGAAGAAAGAAGAGAAGAAAGAAGAGAAGAAAGAAGAGAAAAAGATTACAGATCTTCCAGGGATTGGCCCAGGAACTGCGCAGAAGCTTGAGGATGCAGGAATTTATGATTTAATGGGTTTGGTTGTGATGTCTCCAAAAAACCTTTCAGAAATGGCTGGACTTGGCGAGGCTGTCGCGAGAAAGGCGATTCAAGCTGGAAGAAAGATGCTCGACCTTGGCTTCATGGATGGGATGCAGTATTCTGAAAAAAGAAAAGACATAGTTAATATAGCTACAGGGAGCCACAACCTTGATGAGCTTCTCGGGGGAAAAGGGATTGAAAGTAAATCTATAACGGAGATGTTTGGTGCATTTGGTTCTGGAAAAACTCAGATTGGGCTTGGACTTGCTGTTCGAGTTCAGCTACCTAAAGAGCAAGGAGGTGCAGAGGGAAAATGTGTCTTCATAGATACTGAAGGAACTTTTAGACCTACAAGAATAAAACAAATTTCGGACAAGATTGGCTTAAATACCGAAAAAGTCTTGAAAAATATTCTTGTAGCAAGAGCATTTAATTCAGATCACCAGATTTTACTTTTGGATAAAATTACAGAGATGATAAAAGAGGGAGAGCCAATAAAACTAGTGGTAATAGATTCTCTCACTGCCCATTTTAGGGCAGAATTTTCTGGAAGGGGAACTTTGGCGGATAGGCAACAGAAGTTGAATAAGTATATGCATAATCTTTCTAAACTTGCAGAACAACATAATCTTGCAGTTTATGTTACGAACCAAGTGATGGCAAACCCTGCACAAATGTTTGGAGATCCAACAACTGCTATAGGGGGAAATATTGTTGGCCACGCTTCAACTTATAGGATTTATTTGAGAAGAGGTAAAAAAGGTTCAAGAGTTGCAAAACTTATAGATTCTCCGAATCTGCCGGACAATGAAACTTTGTTTTATGTTGGAGAAGGTGGAATCATGGATGAAGAATGAGTTCAAAAAAGGGATTAGATGAGTTTTATTTTGAAGGAAATTTCCCCCTCAGGAAGGATGGGATGTTGATTCTATGAGTGAACTTTCTCCAGGTGAATTTTTAGAAAGGATGGCAAATGACTCTCAAAGGCACCTTGGGAATTCTCCATATGATGTAAATTGTGGAGAATGCAAGATTAAAATAGATTCTGGAAGAAATTTAGTTAGGATGTTTGGCGTAAATTATGATCCCAGTTGCTTTCTGAAAGTTTATGCAGCTGAAAGAGTGAAGCTCAAGGCTTCAGAAATAACTTATTTTGATTTAATAAGAGATAATTTATTTGCTCAAAGGCAAGAACAACAAGAATTGAAATTTGATTAAGTATCACAAGGACATTAAAATTTTAAAGAATATCAAATTTTTTAAATCTGGGTTATGCATAAAAATATAAACTTCTGTAATTATTTTTTTTCATGTCTGCTGAAAAGATAAGCATTGACAATGCAAAGAAAGACAAGCTTTTTTATTTTGTCGCTAATGTTGTTATTTATAGGGAAGAGGATGGTAGATGTTTAATTTTGAAGAGGCATGAGAGAGAAGTTGCCCATCCGGGAAAATATGCAGTTCCTGGAGGGAAATTGGAGTGGAAGGATTTACCTCTGGATAAACCCACGAGGATGAATGGAGAAGTTATAGATTTTGAGGATGCAATTGAAGATTTGTTGAAGCGGGAGGCAAAGGAAGAAGCAGGTGTAGATATTGGCGGTGAATTTATTTATATAAATAACGTAGCTTTTGTAAGGCCTGATGAAACTCCTGTTGTTTTGGTTAAGCTTGCTGCAAGGTATTATTCTGGAGAAGTCGTTCTTGAAGAAGGGAGTTTTACAGATTTCGCATGGGTGAACTCAGAGGAAATTGAAAATTATGATTGTATCGGGGGGATAAAAGAAGAGGTTAGGAAAACAATTAGATTATTTTCTAAGAAATAATTTATTCAATAAGTTCCTTATCTTCAAACCAAAGAGCAATTTCTCTTTCAGCATTTTCTTTAGAATCTGAAGCATGGATAACGGTTTCAAATAAATCTTTTTCTAAAACTATCCTTCCATATTTCCCTCTTATTGAATTTGGCTTTGCTTTTTCAGGATTTGTTTCACCAATAAAATCCCTTATTTTTTGGATTGCATTTTCTCCTTCGTAGGCAATCGCGATAACTTTTTCATTTCCATGGAGTTCTCCCGTTATGTGACTTATTGTTGCCTCGAAAATCTTTTCACCTTTTTCTTCTTTCAAATTATTATAATGCTGCTCCGCTAATTCCCTTTTAACATCAACTAGTTTCAACCCAATCATTTTCAAATCTAAATTATATAAATCATTGATGATGTTTCCCGCCAGTTTTTTTATCATTGCATCTGGTTTTATTAATACAAGTGTTCTTTCTTCCATAACCTTCTTGTGTGAAATTTATTTATAAACTTTCTCGATTAAGTGTATTGGAGCATTAAAGATTGGTAGATGATCAACTAATGGCAAATATTCTTATCTTTTTTCAATAAAATTTGAATAAATAACCTTTCTACTAATTTTGAAAATTGCTGGAGAAGGGAACTCGTAATTTTTAAAAATCCCATCCACGGATGATAAAAAACCCTACATTTTCAACATTATATTATGTGCTCGTGAATTAATTGATGAGACAAAATTTATAAACAACTTTTGCTTTGTTTAAAAACAGAGGGGGTAAATGGGCTCAAATCAAAATTATTTTTTGCAAGGAATATTTATGTTAGCTGTGCTCATATTTACAGGATTTGTTCTTGCCGATTCAGGAAATCTTGCACCTTCAGAAGCAGAAGCTGGAGATGAGATTCAAATGCTTTGGTTTAATGTTTCAACGAATGTTTCGGGAGGAAATTCTACTTTTTTGAAAAATGTCACGATTAATTTAACTGGCACAGCTTTGGCAGGAAATATAACTAACATTACTCTTGCAGGCAATGATTCAACCCTCTATTTTAATGATACTGCAGGAGATTTTCCGAAGATTATTTTTTTAGAGAAAAATATTACTGAACCAGTAAATTTCACACTAAATTTCACATTAAGTTCAAATGCTACATGGAATAAAACCTTCCAAGCAAATGTTACTGATTTAGGAAGCAATTCTTCGGATTCGGAATTTTCTTTGCTCTTTTCAAATATGCCTTATAATTCAAGTTTTGTAACAATAAACGAATCTACAAATCCAGAGGTAACGCCTGTTGAAAAGGAAAGCCAAACAAGAACTTCTATAACTACTGACTTTTCTAGTTCAAAATGTTCTGATTCTGGCACGCCTGCAAGCGGGATTTCTACATGTGTTTTGTCAAGTTCATCAGGAACAGTGGATGGTGCCGAAATCACAGGCCTTTCATGTGGCATAAGCTATGACATAACTGTAACTGGAACAGACAAAGCAGCAAATACTGCATCTACAACGGCATCACTATCAACTCAGGCTTGTGGCGGCGGTGGCGGTGGCGGTACATTACCTGTGGGGCCTTCCCAGAAAAACCATTCATTTATGCAAATAAATCCTGGAGTTGCAGCAGTAGTCTCAGATTTTAATTCTGAAATTGGAATTAGGAAAATCACGATTAATGTGGACAACCCTGTGCAAAATGTTAAAATTGTTGTTACAAAATATGATGGAAAGCCTGCAGAGGTTGCCATTGTAAAATCTGGTAGTGTTTACCAGTATCTTGAGATTGATACGGAAAATCTGGAAAGTGGATTTGGTGATGCAAATGTTGAATTTAGAGTTGAGAAATCCTGGGCGCAAAATAATAATTTTGACAGAGAAGATGTAGATGTGTTCAGATTTAATGAGGGAAGCAGTTCTTGGGAAGGGATAGGTGCTTCTTTTTTGGGCGAGGATAATGAATATTACTTTTATAATGCCGTGCTTAATGATTTTAGTTACTTTGTGATTTCAGAAAAGAGTATTGTTGAAGAAGGAATTGTAGAGGGTACTGAATTGGATTCAGGCTCTGAAGAAAAGAGGGAAAAAAGAAATCTGGACTGGTTGTGGGTTTTAGTTGTGGTACTTATTACTGCATTAATATTTCTTAAGGTTAGAAAAAAGAAATAATCTAAATTCTTAAAAACTTATAATTATTTTGATTTTATGGAAGAACCAGATCATATTAAACTTGTTAAAGATACTGAAATTTACAAAAATTGCACAAAAATAGTGGTCGGGCGAGGAAAAGAAAATGCAGATATTCTTTTTGTGGGGGAGGCTCCTGGAAAAAATGAAGACGAGCAGGGGTTGCCCTTTGTTGGAAGAGCAGGGAAGAATTTAGATGATTTACTTTCAAAGGCAGGGCTTTCTATGAATCAAATTTATATAGCTAATATATTGAAATGTAGGCCTCCTGAGAACAGAGACCCTTTGCCTGAAGAGATAAAGGCACATACTCCTTGGTTGATTCATCAGATAAAGGAAATAAAACCTAAGGTCATATGTTCTCTTGGAAATTACGCCACCAAGTTTTTTCTTTCAAATGGAGATGTGGATTTAATGAAAAAACAACCCGGAATCACTTCCGTTCATGGAAAGGTTAGATTTATTGATTTTCAAGGGTTGAGAGTAAAACTTATACCTTTGTTCCATCCTGCAGCCATTATTTACAAGCGAGATTTGATTCCTTTGTGGGAGAAAGATATGGAGATTGTAAAGTTAGAAACTAAGGATGGCTCTGAACAAAAAACGCTTGGTTAATTTTCTTTGTTGAATTTAATAAACTTGTAATGGGCTTCAGAATTTTTCTTATCACATTTCCCACATTTTTCCTTAAGAGAATATTTCTTACAAGAAAGACATTTTTTAAGTTTCATTATTTCAAATTGATTAAATATTCTTTTAGCCTGGAATCAAAGGAGGTTTGGAAATATCCTTCAATTTCATCTGGAGAAACCCATTTCAATTCTATGAAGTCATCTGCAACTTTTTCTTCTCCTCCTACAACTTCACATAAGAAGTAAGCACCTAGCAAATCTGGCTTTTCAGGATAGGTTTTATAGAAAATTGAACCGAGGTTTTTTACTTCAAAACCTGTTTTTTGTTTAACCTTGTTTTTTAGAACCTTGTCGACATCGTCGCCATGCCTTAACCTTCCTTCTGGAAATTGCCAAGTTAAACCAGGAATATCAGAATCTTTTTCTCCTCTTTTGACAATCAAAATCTTTCTTTTTTCTGGGTCAAAAACCACTCCTAGAAGGATCACATCAAATGGAGCTTTTGTTTTTTGTTCCATAGAATTAGGGATTTTTTTCATTATTTAAGCTTTGTGATGTTGAGTTTATTTCCTCAAATTTTTCCTAAAGAAAATTCCACTCTTTTTTAGTGATAATTTATTTTACTTATGGGAAAATGAAACGGAGCTTTTTTTTATAGATTCTGAAATCTTTGAGAAAACTTCTTGTAACTTTTTGTCTGCAGTTTTCATATCTTCTGCCTCAATTTTTAATCCATATTTTCCTGCAGAGATATAGCTCACTTCCGCATCTTTTATTTTGCCTAAAATTTCTTTAATTATGTCTAAACCATTTGGCTCATGACTGGAAAAAGAAATTTCTTTTTTCATTATTGCACTCTTTTGTTTTTGCTCGGTTAAAATATCTAGAACTTTTTTGCTCTTTTCTTTTCCTAAAATCTTTTCAAGCTTTTTTGGCTCTTCTTTAATCTCCTTTATGAAGTCATAGAGTTTTTGAGTCTCTTTAATTTTTTTAATTACTTGTTTGGCTTCTTCCCCTAGTACGCTTTTGATTATTTTTTCATAGCTTTTTTCCTGCCTTACTTCTTCAAGCACTTCTTTTTGTTCTTTTGGAGAAACTCTTCTTAATGAAACTTCTATATTTCTATTTTGAGAAATTCTTAAAATTTTACAAACGATTTGTTTTTTTGGAACAACGTATGCACGAATATTCCTTATTCTTCCAGGAGCAACTTCACTAATTACCAGGGTTCCATCGAGTTCTTTATTTCCTATTGGAATTTTTAAGAAAACTATTGTCTTTTCAACCCTCTCTACAGTGCATAAAACTAAATCTCCTGCTTCTAAATCCATTATTGAACCTTAAAATATTTTTTTGTCTTCCTTAGCTTTGCGGCAATTCTATCTCTTTCTCTCATGGCTCTTTTATCT
Source organism: Candidatus Pacearchaeota archaeon (assembly GCA_040879765.1). Lineage (GTDB taxonomy): Archaea > Nanobdellota > Nanobdellia > Pacearchaeales > GW2011-AR1 > JBBDJQ01. The sequence goes on from JBBDJQ010000001.1 coordinate 149,289, forward strand.
TGTTTATTTTTTTCGTAGTGTTGTTTTAACTTTTCTAATTTTTCTTCTGCATTCTTTAAATCTGGATTAATGTAAACTTCTTTTTCTTTTAATATTTGTGAAACTTTTTTTGAAAATTCTTTTGGATGAATTCTTTCTCTTCTTAATTTTTCTCCTATCTTTTCAGAAGTCAATCCTTCTTTTGCCAAATCTAAAACCTTTTTTTCATATTCTGCTTGGCTAGGTTTCTTTGTTATCTTTTTTTCTTCTTTCTTTTTTTCTTTAACTTCTTCTTTTGTCATAGGTTTAATTTATTGCATTGATTTTTAAATCTTTGGTTAAGGATAATTTATTAAATACATTTGTTTTTTGTTGTCAATGGGAAAGACTATAGGGGTGATGAGCATAAAGGGAGGTGTTGGAAAAACTTCTTCGGTTATTGCATTGGGTGATGCTGTTGCGAGTTTTGGCAAGAAAGTTTTGCTAGTGGATGCTAATTTTTCAGCGCCAAATTTAGGAGCACATTTTAATGTTATAGAGCCAAGTAAAACAATCCATGAAGTCTTGGGGAGGACTTCTAATGTTGCTGAAGCAATAAAGAAACTAGATAACTTTGATATTTTGCCTGCAAGGATTTTTAATAAGAAGTTGATAAACCCATTAGATTTGAGTAAAAAAATAAAACCCTTAAATAAAAAGTATGATGTGATTTTTATAGATTCTTCTCCTGCTCTAAACGAGGAATCTTTGGCAACAATGTTGACTTCAGATGAAATAATAATTGTGACAACTCCAGATTTACCAACCCTGACATCCACTTTGAAAATTGTAAGATTAATTAGGCAAAGAGATATTCCAATTAGCGGCTTGATTATAAATAAAACCCATGATAAAAATTTTGAGATTTCTTTGGGACAAATAGAAGAAGTTGTCGAAGCCCCTGTTTTAGCAGTCATCCCTTATGATGTGAACGTCCTTGAAGCTGCCGCGAAATTTAAACCTTCAACCTCTCATAAACCAAACTCCAAATCAAGTATTGAATATAAGAAACTTGCTGGTGTTTTGATTGGAGAAAAATTCAAGCCAAGAAGATTGAGGGAATTGTTTAAGATAACTCCTAAGAGGCAGGAAATTAATAGAGAAATTTTTTATGATAGGGTTTTTAGCTAGGGAGTAGCCCTGCCAGGATTCGAACCTGGGTCCCGGCCTCCAAAGGGCCGTATCTTTGACCACTAGACTACAGGGCTGTGAGATAACCAAAATCAAGGTAAATCTTACGATTTAGCATCGATGGTTTTCTTCGCTTAACTTTCCCTTAAAAGAAAGCAAGCTTCGTTATCTAAACTAATTTGAAAAGATATTTTCTGTTTAAAAGATTTCTTGTCTAATAGTTTTCCTTGTATCTACCTCTTTTTTCAACAGCCTTCAATCTTTCGAGAACTTTTTGGAAATTTTCCGAAATTTCGTAACCTTCTAAAACTTGTTTAAAAAGTTCTTCTGCATATTGAAAATGCTTTGCCTCAAGAGCTTGCCTAAGTAAATGCAAATCAACTGCTTTATCTTCTATTTTGCGACTTATGAAACCCAATCCAAAATCTATGAAATGAACTTTTAATTTTTTTTCTTCAGTTAGAATTAGATTGCTTGTTGTTAGATCTCCATGGATTATATCTGAATCATGCAATTTGGCAATGTTTTTTCCAATCTCTTTGAAAATCTCCAGTTTCTTTTTTTCGTTGAAATTTTCCAATTCTTGTGAAAGTTTCTTTCCCTTGATGAATGGCATCTTTATCTTGAAATCTTCCTTTTCTTTTGCAAATGGTTTTGGAGAATCAATTATTTCTGAAGCCTTGGTCAAAAGTTTTTCTTCAGATTTAGTTCTTCTTTTCCTAATCTTTTCATCTATTTCTGAAATTCTGTAAGATTTTTTCAACCTGTCTTTTGTTACAATTCCATCTGAGAAAGTTATCTTTGCTTCCGCTCCTTGGAAATGTTTATCCATGGTGTTTATGAGTTCCGCACAATTTTTAAAGATTTTTCAATTAGTTTATTTATGAATTTTAAAGATATTTTAAAGATAACTGGAATTCCAGTTTTATTTGCAAGTCTTTGTTGTCTCACTCCAATAATCTTAGTTTTATTTGGCCTAGGTAGTTTAAGCTTTGCAGCATCTCTGGCAGATAATTTATATGGGAACTATAAATGGGCTTTTAGGAGTCTTGGCCTTTTGCTTTTAGCATTGAGTCTTTTTATTTACTTTAGGAGCGAAGGCATTTGTACAATTAAGAAGATAAAATCAGAAAGGAGAAAAATCATAAATACAATCCTTGTGATTTTAATCACAGCAATAATCATATATGTTCTTTGGCTTTATTTTATTTTAGAGATAGTCGGAATCCTTTTGGGAATTTGGAGCAATCCTTTTTCTTAGTCTTTCCAAGTCAATAAAACTATAACAACTGCAAGAATTGAACTTGCATCAAGAGCAGTACAATATTTACAATAGGCCTTTATTACAAATTCCATAAGGTAAAGAGAATATATCGCCCATATTCCTCCAATTATTGCTCCAAAATTAATGAGGAATTTTCCTTCTTTTGTCGGCTTCCTAATTTGAAGGATTGTAATAATCATTAATCCTGTAAAAAAGAAAAGTCCGAGGAATGCGTTTTCTATACCAAAGGTTTTTGAATATTCTGAATTAGCAACGATGTGACAACCTTCTGTAACATCACAGATAATTGATGATGGTTGCATTAAATTTATGGAGAGAATAACTGAACTGATCAATGAAATTGCAAATAAGAAAAGCAGTATTTCATATTTATTTTGTTTGATGTATTTTTTCATTTTCTAAAATCTTAATTTTCCTTTCTTCATAAACTTTTTTGCTAGTTTCATCATTTGTTTTTGGTCCATCCCTTTACTTGGATCCATACCTTCTGCACCCATAGAACTTCCAGATTTAACCATTTCATTAAGCATTTTGTATTGTTTCAACAAAGCTCTAACATCTGTATTATTAACTCCAGAGCCTTTAGCAATTCTTGCTATCCTTGAGTTTTGCTTTTCAATTATTTCGGGATTTTCTTTTTCTTCCTGAGTCAAAGATTTAATTATGTGTTCCCATTTTGAAATTTTATTTTCTTGACTTTGAAGCAATTCGTCAGGTATTTTAGCCTTTGAAAAACCAGGAATTAATTCTTTTATCTTGTCCAATCCTCCAAAGGAATTCATAGATTTTGCTTGTTCTACAACCTCTTCGAGATTTAATTTTCCTTCTTCTAATTGTTTTTGCAATTTTTCCTGTTTTCCTTCATCTGAAATTGATTTTATTTTTTCAATAAGTGAAGCAAGATCTCCCATTCCAAGTAACCTAGATAAAAAAGCTTGAGAATCAAATTCTTCTATATCATTTATTTTTTCGCCAGTTGTTATGAAATAAATCCCTGGATTTTCTTCTTTTGACAATTTCCCAGAATTTTTTCCTGCTACTTCTGCACATGCAGTTAGAGCCCCTCCCCCCTTGGCTGTGGAATCCATCCTAGTTATTATCACCCCTGTAATGCTTATTGCTTCTAAGAATTCTTGAGTTTGTTGTTTTGCTGCCTGCCCTATATCTGCGGGGATTACAAGAATTTTTTCGCTTGGTTTAATCTCTTTTTCCAAGGCCTTCATTTCTTTTATCAAATCATTATCTAAGGTGTGTCTTCCTGCAGTGTCTATGATTACTAAATCATAGGTTTTTAGTTTTGGTTCTATTGACTTCCAGAGATTTGTGGCATCTTTTTCTTTAGGGTCTATGAAATAGTTTAAATTATTTTTTTCTGCATTTTGTTTAAGTTGCTCGGCTGCTGCTGGACGATAAACATCTAAACCTACAAGGGCAACCTTTTTTCCTCTTTTGGAAAAATAGTTTCCAAGTTTTGCAGTAGTAGTAGTTTTACCTGCCCCATATAATCCAAGGAGCATGATTCTTTCCTGTTTGCTTTTTAGAGTCAATTTTTTTCCATCCCCTATTAACCTCATTAATTCATCATGAAGCAATTTGATTATGTGCTCTTTTTTATCAATATCTTTTATTCTTTCATCAATTGCAGCTTTCCTGATTTTATCACTCAATTCCTTAACTAAAATTACATTGACATCTGCTTCTATCAATGCTCTTTGTAAATCTCTTATTATTGAATCTACTAAATCTTTGTCAAGAAATATAGCGTTTGCTATTTTATCTGTTGCTTTTCTCAGAACTTCTCCTAACTTTTCTAACATTGGAATATATTATATGCTTCGACGCATGGCGCTTCCGCGAAATTTACATATATTAATCAGCAAAATCAGAATTAATAAAGTTGTGGTATCGTAAAACTTAAATAGAAATTTTGAGTTTTTTTTACTTATGAGGTTATATGGCTTGCTTGGATTTTTGTTTTTGATTTTTCTAATTTCATATCTTCCTGGAAATCAAATTCACATCCAAGAGGTAGAAGGGAATTTTGAGGAAGCCGTTTTTGCAGGAGGATGCTTTTGGTGTGTTGAATCTGATTTTGAAAAGCTTCCAGGAGTTATGGATGTGGTTTCTGGCTATTCTGGAGGATCTAATAAAAATCCAACCTATCAAAATTATGCTCAATCAGGACATATTGAAGTGGCAAAAGTAATCTATGATTCTAATAAAATTTCCTATGAAGATTTATTGGAACATTTTTGGACCCATGTGGATCCGTTGGATGGCGGAGGGCAGTTTTGTGATCGGGGAAATGCCTACACTTCTGCAATTTTTTATTCAAGTGAAGAAGAAAAAGATTTAGCAGAGAATTCAAAATTAATCGTTGGCGAGATTTTGAATTCAGACATACAAACTAACATCTTTGAATTAGGAAAATTTTGGCCTGCGGAAGAATATCATCAAGGATATTACGAGAAACATCCTTTTCAATATAATTTTTATAGGGTTGGCTGTGGGAGGGATAAAAGAGTTGAAGAAGTTTGGTCTGGGAAAACTTTAATTTTAAATGAGGATATTTTTACCAAACCAACTGATGAAGAATTAAAAAAACTTTTGACACCAAACCAATACCATATAACTCAAGAAGATGGAACTGAAAAACCTTTTGATAATGAATATTGGGATAATAAAGAAGAGGGGATTTATGTGGATTTAATTTCTGGAGAAGCTTTATTTTCTTCCAAGGATAAATATGTCTCTGAAACTGGTTGGCCTAGTTTTACAAAACCTTTAGAATCTGGAAATATTGTAGAGAAAACAGACTACAAATTAATTCTCCCAAGAACAGAGATAAGGAGCAAACTATCTGATTCCCATCTCGGTCATTTATTTAAAGATGGACCAAAAGAACTTGGGGGTTTAAGATATTGTATGAATTCAGCAGCTTTGAAATTTATTCCTAAAAAAAATTTGGAAAAAGAAGATTATGGAGAATATTTGGGAGAGTTTGAATAATTACAAACCTAGTTTCTCAATAAATTTATCTCTATCAAAAGGTTCTATTTTATCATATTCTTGCCCAGTTCCAAGATAGAGGATAGGTTTTTTTGTAACATAACTAACCGACAAAGCCGTGCCGCCTTTTTCATCTATGTCTGCTTTTGTCAATACAATTCCATCAACCCCTATTGACCAGTTAAAACTTTTTGCTTGTTCTATTGCATCATTTCCAGTTATGCTTTCTCCTATAAATAATTTTAAATTAGGTTTGCAAACTCTGGAAATTTTTTCAATTTCATTTAATAAATTTTTAGCTGTGTGGATTCTCCCCGCAGTATCAATCAAGACGCAATCTATTTTGTTTTTCTTTGCATATTTAACTGCATCAAATCCTACTGCTGCAGGATCCGAACCATATTCATGGGCGATTACTTTTATTTTAAGTTTTTCTCCATGAGTCTTTATTTGCTCTATGGATGCTGCCCTGAAGGTGTCTGCGGCAGCGATGACCGAAGAGATTCCTTTTTCTTTTAATTGTGAGGCTATTTTTGCAATTACAGTTGTTTTTCCCACTCCGTTTATTCCACAGAATAAAATCACATATGGGTCTTCAGAATTTTTTTTGTTTTCTTCAATTTTTTCCAAAACTAAAAATGGAGGAACTAAAATTTCTTTTATTATTTCTCTAAGGATGTCTTTTATTTCGCTTTCAACTTCTTTTTTTAAAAATTCTTTTTCTATAACTTCTGATTTTAATTTTTTTATTATTTCTTCAGCAACTTCAAGAGCAACATTATTTTCGAGAAGTAGCATCTCTAACTCTTCAGCATACACTCCAAACTCTTTTTCTGAAATTTTTACTTTGCTTAATCTAGCTGAAACTCTGCTTAAAACTCCTTTGACTTCCTCCTCTTTTGGAGACACTTTTATTATTTTTTTTGAGAACTCTTTATTTACTTCTTCTTTTTCTGGAGTTTTATTTTTTTCTTTGGTTTTTTCTAGTTCCAGCTCTGTTCCCTTTGAAGAAATTTTCTTTGTCCAATCTCCAAGTTTCTTTTTTAGCAAATTAAACATAAACTATTTAGTTTTGAGGGATTTATATTTCTAGCGATTGTTCCTATTTCTTGGTACTAGGGTGGGATTGTATGCTAATTTTTCACATAAATTTTTATAAACATGAGTGATTTTTTTAAAATATGAAAGGAATTCTTGTTATTCTTGATGGAGTGGGAGATTTGCCTAATAAGCAATTGAATAATCAGACTCCTTTGGAGGCTGCTGAAATGCCTAATCTAGATTTTTTAGCTAACCGAGGAGAACTGGGGCAGATGTATTCTGTTAAGCCAGGCTATACTCCCGAATCGAGCGAAGCAATACTTTCTATTTTTGGGAATTCTTTAGATTCTGCCACAAGGGGGCAATTAGAGGCTAGGGGGGCAGGAATAAAGTTGGTTCGGGGTGATTTAGCCTTAAGAACTAATTTTGCTACAATTGATTCTTTAGAGAATAAAAACTTGGTGGATAGAAGAACAGGAAGGACTTTAACAACAAAGGAAGCAGAGACGCTTGCCCATGATTTGAATAAAATTGACATGCCTTGCAAGTTTATTTTCAAACCAACAATTCAACACAGGGGAGTTTTGGTTTTTAAAGGGGGCTTTTCAGATAATATTTCAGGCAATGATTCCCATTATCAGAAAAAAAATGATGACGGCAAGGTAACCCTTTCTAAAGCTTTGGATGAAGATGAAAATTCTCATCACACAGCAAACATAATCAATGAATTTTTAGAAAAAGCATATAATGTTCTTGCAGAACACCCAGTTAATGAAAAAAGAAAGAAGAAAGGATTGATGTCGGCGAATTATCTTTTATTCCGGGGGCAAGGGGTTGAATCCCCTAAGGTCAGATTTTATAGGAAATGGAGTTCTGTAGCATACATGCCCTTGGAACAAGGATTTTCAAAAGTTTCAGGAATGGATGTTTTATCCTTTAAATATCCAAAATTAAAAAATCATGATGTCTATGAGAATTTACATAAGGGGTTGAAAAAAGCTTGTAAATTTTCTGTTAAAGCAATAAAAAAAACTTTCAAAAAATCAGACTATATTTATATTCATTTGAAGGAAACTGATTTGCCAGGACATGATAATAAACCAATAGAAAAAAAAATCATGTTGGAGTACATTGATAAGAAGCTTTTTTCTTTTTTGAGGAAATTTGCTGTCAAAAAGAAAGTAAAGGTTGTTGTCACAGGAGATCATAGCACTCCTTGCAAATTGAAAGCCCATAGTTCTGATTTGATTCCTGTTTTATTGTATAATGATTCTCCCCCTAAAGAAAAACATTTTTGTGAATCCGAAGCCAAGAAAGGAAGCCTTGGCTTGATTGCAGGAAAGGACCTTTTGAATAAGGTGGGATTTGTTAGATAGTTCTGGATAATAATTCTTAAAAATCCTCTAGAACTTGATTTAATATGATTACTTTTAACGATATCTATGAAGCCTCTAGAAAAGAGAAGGGTTCTGAAAAATTGGAAGCTTTGCCTAAGAATTTTATAGAAGAGGTAGCAGAGTATCTTGAAGAAAAGAAAGGAATTTCTTTGAAGAATAATGATTCTTTTTCTGATATGGTTGTAAAAACAAAGAAGCAACTTGAAAGTGCAATGACTTTTTTCAAGGAGTTGATGAATTTAAGAAGAAAGAAAATTTTGAATTTGATTTTGATTGCTGCTGAGACTGGAATTTCTAAAAAAGATTTTGATAATATGCTTGAGTTTGAGAAGAAGCTTTTTGAAGATTTGATGGAATGCGTAGAAGACACTGATAAGAAATTGAAGGAGATTTTGGAAAAGCAGAGAGATATTAAAAAAATTGATTTGAAAGTTATATTTAAGGAAGATGTTGGAGAATTTATGGGATTGCAGGGGGAAAAAATAGGGGGCTTCAAGAAAGGAGATTCTGCAGATCTTCCAAAACAAATAGCAGAAATTTTAATTGATGACCAGAAAGCAGAAAGGTTGGTAGATAATTAAGTTTATTAAGACAATTAGGTTTGCAATTTTATGAAGGGAAATTTTGTTAGCAGATATGCGGCGGGAACTATCTTTCTTGTGGCAGGATTGTTTTTTTTAGCACTTGCAGTTAAACTTGGAGTCTGGCCTCTTTTGATTTATGGTTTTCCTTTGTTGATAATTGGAATAGTAATTTTATTAAATGAGGATGAAGATAAAATAGAAGAGAGGAAAGATTTTAAATCTAAAAAGAAAAAATGAATGAATTAATTATTACAACAGCGAACGAAATTTATGGAAAAAAGATAATGGAAGTTTTGGGAGTTGTTAAAGGAAATACTGTCAGGGCAAGGAATATTGGAAGAGATATTGGGGCAGGGTTTAAAAATTTGGTTGGTGGGGAAATAAAAACCTATACAGAAATGATATCAGATGCAAGGGAAGAAGCACACAATAGGATGATAAACCAGGCCGTGAAAATAGGTGCAGATGCAGTAATTGGAGTTAGATTTACGACATCTATGGTGACTCAAGGAGCAGCAGAAATGCTGGCTTATGGAACTGCAGTTAAAATCAAATAATTATTTTCTAATGAGGTTGTAAATTGCACAACCTAAAACTATGATTAAACTTATTGCATTTTCGTCTATAAAAGGAATATCTACTAACATCAAACCCGCTGCAATAAGAAGCAAGATTCCAAGAATCTGATTCGGATTTTTCCTTGCCATTTATTGGTGTGGGTTTTTGTTTTTAAAAATGTTTACAGAAAGCCTACGGAGGGATTTGAACCCCCGACCCCCGGTTTACAAAACCGATGCTCTACCACTGAGCTACGTAGGCTTAGTCTAAAGTAGAAAGTTTTGATTTAAAAGATTTCTTATTTATTTTTTATATAAATTCTTTTAAAGTTTGAATTAATATTTATTTTATGGATCGTGAAAGATTTTATCAAAAGTTAAAGAGAATCTAGAGGAAGGAACACTAAAATCTCACCCAGCTATGATTGATTCTGCTTATAGAAAATTTTGCCAAGAGAAAAATTCATTAAGTAGCCAAATTGCGGAAGAAGGCAAAAATCTACTTCTTATTTCGACTGTTTCTCCTTTTGTTGCTGGAGCTTATTTAGGGTTTCTTTTTGTGGCGGGACCAAAAAATTACTATGTTGAAGCTTCAAGTTCAAGAAGAATGCCAAGCATATCTCGATTAGAGGATGGGACGATGGTCTCGACCCCAAAGCCGAGCTTAATTAGCTCTGAAAGAAAAAGTATGGATTTAATGGATTTACTTAATCTAAATTTGTTTTCAATTCCTGGAGGAGCCGGACTAGGAGTTTATTTGAATCACAAACTACATGAAAGATTAGAAATAGCTCAAGAAACTTTTTTTGAATATATGGCAAGCCCAGCAGTGAATCATGCAGTTGATTTGGTAGAAAAACTAGTAAATTAGTTTTCTTTATTTTCCTCAATTTTAAAGAATCTCATCTCGCAAACAGAAAGAGGATAAATTTTCTTTAATTTAAGGCTAAGGTTCTTTTGAAGTTTATTATCTAAAATTTCTTCAAAAAGTTCGTTTGTCTTTTTATCTTTGAAATAATTTGTTAGTTCTTCTTTACACTTTTCTCTTAAAGCTTTTCTAACTGCTCTAGAAACTTTTCTTCTTGTAACCAAAAGAGGCTTGACTTTTACTTTTCCGTCTTTTGCTTCTAAAACCAAAGAATCTTCAACGTAGTTTGTCCCTTTTCTTATAACTCTCTTTAAGAAATATGGAAGAACTTTCAAAGTTCTTGGTTCTGCCACAGCTTTTTCTCCATCAAGTTTAACTTTTAATTGCAAAAGAGTCCCTTTCCCTTTTAGAATTCTGGTTAGATCATATTTCACAATTCTTTCTTCTAGATCCTTAAGTTCATATGCTATAAGCTGAGTTTCCTTTTTTATTATTGGAATACTTACGTCAAAAAATCGCTTTTTTCTTTTTGCTTGTGCCATTGTGATTGACATACGCTTGATCAATTTACAACTCTGAGAGTTGAGATTGATTTTCTGCGATTTCCTCCAGTTTTATTTTTATCATTTTATTCTTGTATTACTTTTCCTGTTCGTTTATTTCTTTCAGATTTCCTATATTTTGACTTACCACATTCTCCACAAGTATACATTATATTTGTTTTCTTTGTGGTTTTAGATTTTCTCTTGAATTTTGAAACTGCTGGTTTGGAACCCCATTTACCTTTATTTCCAATTCCCCTTCCTAATCCTCTGGATTTTGCCCTAGTTATAGAACCTCTTGTCAAGGTTCCTCTTTTTGCCCCAGTTGAAATCATCTTTATTTTTTGAGGGGTTTTCTTTTTACAAGAGGGACAATATCTGTTTGTCGTCTTTGGAATTCTCATATAAATTCTTGTTTGAGTTGTTTTATAAAGTTTTTTATATTCTGGTGTCGCAGTTGTTGGGTATACATTTCACCAGTAAGCAACTTTCTGAGTTGGATTTACACGTATTCATAGAAAATGGAAAGAATAAAATTTGAAAAAGGAAGACAGAAAAAATTCTTAATTAGTGTGATGGAAGAAATAGCTTCGCCTTCTTTGAGAGAGCTTTCTAGTAGAGTCAATGTAAATTATTCTACTTTGAAGAATTATTTTTCTGAGAGGAGAAATCTTCCCAAAGAATTATTTGAAAACCTATTATTTGTTTCAAAATTAAGGGAGGAAGATTTGAAATTTGAAGTCCTTGAAGAAAATTTTGGGCAAGTTCTTGGTGGTGTGAAGAATAAATATCAAAGACTCCAAAATAATAGAAGTTAAACTTTAATGAAACTAATTAAAAATGGTCCTGCGAGGAATTGAACCTCGGTCTCATCCAAGTCAGGGATGCGTCTTAGCCATTGGACTACAGGACCTGTGATTTCCTTTGCTTTATATGCGTCGTCAGCCAAGTAAGCTAATTGGAGCAAATCTATCATGGTAAAACCTTCTTGAAAATATTTAAATATGTTGTTTCTTCTTTTATATTATGAAGAGGTTATCGTTTGTAATTTTTTTGCTGTATTTGGTTTTTGGATTGTATTATATCAATCTTGTTTTTGAATTTTATCCAGTTTCAAAATCAATTTTGGCTTTCAGCCAAGTAATAAATTTGATTGCAGGAATTTTAATAATATTTGGAGGTATAAATCATTTGCGAATTGGGCATCATAGAACTTTAATTCCTGGTGGTTTTGCCTAATAAACTTTATATAGATATTTTGCATAATTTTTTCATGTATTTTAGAGGTGATTTTCTGAAAGATAAGCGGGCCCAATTAACAATTTTTATTGTTTTTTCTATAATTATTGTATCTGCTGTTGCAATCTTTTTATTTTTTAGAGGTTCCTTTGCTATTGCAGAAATTCCTGCTGAACTTCAGCCCGCTTATAACTCATTTGTCTTCTGTTTAGAAGAAGATATTCTTTCTGGAGCAACCCTCCTAGGGAGCCAGGCAGGATACATAGAAATTCCAGAATTTGAACCAGGTTCTAGATATATGCCCTTTTCGTCCCAGCTAGATTTTTTAGGAAATCCTATTCCTTATTGGTATTATGTTTCTGGAAATAATATCCAGAAAACTCAAGTTCCTTCAAAATTAACAATGGAATCGCAGTTAGCAGATTTTGTTGAATCTAAAATTTCTAACTGCGGGTTTGAAGAATATTATGAACAAGGTTATGAAATAAATTTTATAGCTTCGGAATCTGAAGTAGACATTTCAATTAATCAAAATGACATAGATTTAAATTTAGATTTGCCAATGACACTTTCACTAGGAGATTCCACAGTTAGTTTAAGGAATCATAAACTTTCTGTGGATTCAAATTTGGGTTCTCTTTATGATTCGGCAATTGAAGTTTATGAAACCGAACAGGAAAATTTATTTTTAGAAACTTATGCGGTTGATAATTTGAGGCTTTATGCTCCTGTCGATGGAGTTGAAATACAATGTTCTCCTTTGATTTGGGATTCTGGAACTATTTTAGAAGATTTGCAGGAAGGAGTCCAGGAAAACACAAGGTCTTTGAAAATTAGAAGTAGTTTTTCATCTGAAGATGAAGAAACTTATTTTGTCCCGGAATTATCCATAGATAATGAAGCTAGATTTTTGAACTCAAAAGATTGGCCATATACATTTGAAGTTAATCCGACTGAAGGTTCTTTGTTGATTTCTAATCCGATAGGAAATCGGGAAGGATTGGGAATCTTAGGATTTTGTTATGTTCCATATCATTTTGTTTATGATTACAAATATCCAGTACTTATCCAAATTTTTAACGAAGAAAACCCTCTGGAGATTTTTCAATTTCCTCTGGCCGTAGTTCTTCAAGGAAATCAACCTCGGGAAGCCTCGCCAGGTTTGGCTTCAGTTTCTCAAGATAGCGGTGTGTGTGAGCAGAAAAATACCGCAATATCTGTAAATGTTTTTGATTCTAATTTAAATTCTGTTGATGGAAGAATTGCTTATGAATGTTTTGAAGAGAGGTGTGATATTGGAGAAACTTCTCAGGGTTCATTAACTGCAGATTTTCCCCAATGTGTTAATGGAAGAATCATTGTTGATGCTGAAGGATATGAGCATAAGGAGCAGCAATTTTCAGTCGTGGGTTCTGGAAGTGCAGAAGTATTTTTAGATAGGCTTTATGGAAGAGAAATTGACCTGAGGGTGGATGGCCAATCTTACAATGGAGAAGCAGTTGTGAGTTTTTCTTCAGATGATATATTCAATACAATTTTTTATCCAAACCAAAAATCAATAGAATTAAGCCAGGGGCAATACGAGGTTCAAGTCCAGATTTATAGAGATTCTTCAATCACTCTTCCAGAAACTAGTTCCCAGCAATGCATAGAAGTTCCGGAATCTGGTCTTGGGGGTTTCTTTGGATTCACCGATGAAAGGTGTTTTGATATAGAATTTCCAGAGCAGGTAATTTCTAATTCTCTATCTGGAGGGGGGGTTCAAAATTATTTTGTTTTGGAGTCTCAATTACAGAGCTCTAGCACAATTCTGATAAATGTTGAGAGTCTTCCTATCTCAAATTCAATTGAAGAACTTCAAAATAATTATGCTTTATTTGAAGAAAAAGGATTGGGGGTGAGTTTTGTTTAGATGAGATTTAATAAGAATTTTTTGATTAGTTTTGTTTTCCTAGCTGTAGTGCTTTCTTTAGGCATTGTTTCTTCTGGAGCCATAATTTCAAAACCTCAGCTTTCTGCTCCTGGGGCAAGTGCATTTGTAAATCAAGGAAGTGCTTTTCCAGATTTTAATTCTGCTCAATGCCAGCAAGGGCAAGATTTTGTATTGCAAATTGCGCCTTTCGGTTGTGAACCAAGTGTTGTAAGAAGCGATTTACTTGAAGACCAAAATGTTCCAATTTTTTGTAAGATTGCTGCAACTAAAATAAATCCTTTGATTGATGTAGAAGCAATAAATTCTATGAGCTTCACTGGGCAGTATTCTCCAGATGTTTCAGGAGTGGGATTTTATCCAGCAAGGGCAGCAATAAGAAAATCTCAATTTGAATTATCGAATTCCCCAATACTCGAGAATATAGGTTATGCAGTTATTGTTTTAAGACAGAATCCAAATGAATCTTCAATGCCAGATTTTGTAGAGGGTAATTTGATTGCAAACATAAAATATGACATAGAAAATGCTTTTGGGGTCGGTGCAGCCTCTTATTATGCTCCTGTTTTAGAAGATTCTGAATGGGCAAATAATTTTAGGCAATATGGTTTCTGGAATGGCAAAGGGTTTGTAAGAGTAGATGCAGTAAGTTCTGAAGGCGCAGTAGTTTCAATATACTCCAATAAAGATAATAGGCTTGCAACTTTTAATTTAGAAAGAGGAGAAACTTCTAATCAGATTTATCTTCCAGGATTTTATTGTTCTGCAGGTTTGAGAGTAAGACTTGATTCTTTAGCAAATCCTAATACAAGAGCAAAGTTAAATGTTAATGGACAAATTTTTGAAGTTGCAGAGGGGGAGAAATTCTTGGATAATGCTTGTTCAATAAAGTCTGTGAAGGATTTTGGAATAGGTAATGAAGTCGGGATTCAATGTAGAACTGATGAAGGATCTAAACGTGCCGAATTAAGAATAAATCCAAAAATAAAATTAGATTTTGTTGGTACTAAAGAAGAAGGCTATGTCCTCGGGGAAAAACTTTTCTTTTCTGATAATGTAGAAAATTCAGGAAATGTTTATATTGGATATATTGGAACTAAAGATGACTCAACCAATGAGGAAGATTTGTATGTGAGGTTTGTTCAAATGCCTGTTGAATATGGGGCTGATTTTTTGACCGAAGATATGCTTTCAGAAGTTGCAAGATATGATAGGAACCCTCTTGATTCTACAGGGGGTTTACTTAATCGTGGGGCTTCTACAATAGCTTCCCTAGTAATTGAAAGTGGAAAAGGTTTAGAGAGAATTTTTAGATATCTTGGTGAAGGGACAGAAATTAGCAGGGTTCTTGATATGGGAAGTTCGGATAATTTTTATGGCACTAAAGTGAGCTTAGATGGTTTAGCCGATGCTTCTAATGGCCCTTTCAAAAACAAAGATATTCAGGAAACCTATGAAAATGCAATGAGAGATTATGAGACAATCATAGATAGTTATTCTTTGGAGAAAAAAGAACCTGGAGCAACGGAAACTTTTGGAGAAAGTGCATTAGCTAGATCTATAGAACTTTCCTTCCAATTAAATCAGAGACAAACTTCTCTAGAACTTTGCCATGAATTAGAAGAAAGATATCCCGATTCAAATTCAAAACTAAGTCTTTGTGATAATCTTTTTAGAACTTCAAGTTCTGGCGCTTCAGAGTTTTCAATTGTCCTTAATGGGAATACTAAATTAATTTCCTTAGAGGGGGTTTTTGAGCCAACACTTGAAGAATATAGTGCAGAAGTTTTGGTGGAGAATGCAGGAGATTATTCTGGATTTAGCATCCTTAGAAAAAACGAAAGGGTTTTCTTATCTGAAACGGAATTTTTAGAACTTAAGGAAATAAATGGTAATTTTGTTTATTTTGATGCGAGTTCTGTAAAAGAATCTAGTGTGCGGGAGACTTTTTGGAAGACTAATAGATTCAACGTTGAAATTGGAAGCCTAAAAAGCATAGGTGAAAAAGGGTATCGAATTTCAATTCTTGATGCGAACCTTGAAAAGCTAGCAAAGATTTCAATCGTCCCAAATATAAAATATTCGGGAACTGAGGCAAATTTAAGTTTTAAAATTGGGATAGAGAAAAGAGAAATTCAACTTTCTCCAGATAAGATTAAACAGAAAATAGAAGACCTGAACGAATCTATAGATGAATGGGAGGGAATTTCGGACAATTTGAATGATGTTGTTAGAGGATTCAATGGAATGTGCTTGGCTACTGGAGGTTACTTGACAGTAAAGAATTATTTTGAAAACCTTGATGGAAAATCAATTGCAAGGCAACAAGTAATGAGAAGTGATGGTGGATGGACGGATGTTTGTAACCAAGAGATTCAACAGACAGGAGAATCTCTAGATGCTTGCTTCTCAAGATATTCTGATGACATTAATCATGATGTAGATGTTGTTAGTGGGATAATTCAAAATCAAGAAGATATAATAAATGATAATCTTTGTTCAAATTTAAATTCTATTCGGAATGATATTGGTCCTGGAACTATCACTGCTTCGGATAGAGATGATTTGAATTTCTCTCAAAATTCTGATTTGTTTTCTGCATTTGGGGCAGACGTAAGGGATGAAGACAATAAATGTTCAAAGGTTTCTTTGACCCAGGCAAGAGATTTGAAAACACAGAATGCAATTTTGAACTCTGATGCAAGTGAACAAATAAAGAAGTCCGCAGAAATTAGAAGATATCAAATTCTTTCTAATATAAATGAGAATGTCAAGGGATATAGTCAATATGTTTCATTTGCAGAAACATTAAATACTAATCTTGAATTAAAAGGAGTCACTGTAAAATCATATGCGGACAAAGATTCTATTCAGGCTTCTTATGGGGGAGGAAGCACTTCTCAATCTTATGGTTCAATTCCTAAAGATAAACCAGTTGAAGCAATAATATACAATAATCAAGAGTATCTGTTGTCTTTAAATTTTCTTGGAGGAAATAGATATTCAATAGATAAAATTTACAATCCAGGTGGAGTTGAGATAAATGATAACTCTATAAATACACAGATAAAATCTCGATTTTCTAGTTTTGTTAAATATGATAGTTCGGCTTATGAAAATCCTTTTGCTCCTGGAAGTGCCAAGGTAAGATATTTTGAAACCGAGCCTTACAAAGGACTTCCAGCATTAGTTCCTTTTGATTCAAACAATGGATGGTATGCAGCCACGAAACAAAATATTGGAGGTTTGGGTGGAAGTATTAGAACCTATGATGATTCTGGAGCAGTTTCAAGTTTTTACTTGTGTAATGTGGGAGAAAATGGGGCGGCGGAATTCAATTCTGGAAATTTGGGAACTGGAGATGATATTTGTAGAGGATTCACTCCAGGACTTGGGCAAATTCGTGGAGAGTTCCAAGGATTAGATCAATCTGCAACAAATCAATTAGTTGAAAGAGCCATAGATGCTATCGATGATGCTTCCAGAGGATATAGGCCAGGAGTAACTCAAGTGACAATTAGGGGAGAAAGATTCCCTGTTGGACTTCCAAGTTCTAATACTCCTGAATTCCAATGCCAAGATTTCATGTCTCCTGAAGATTGTTTGCTTTTATTCAATGCTTGTGACCCTGTTGTTTGCCCAAGTTCCAGATGCAATCTTGGGGGAACTTACCATGTGGATAATGTTGTTCAATCCGGAATAGTCGGAAGCACCTTGCTTTGTTTGCCAAATGTGGAAGAAGATATCTTGGTCCCAGTTTGTCTAACTGGAATAAAGGCAGGAGCAGATGGGTTCTTATCTGTCCAAAAAAATTATAAAAATTGTTTGGAAGAAAATTTAAGGACTGGGCAGACTATTGGAATTTGTGATGAAATTCACAGTATTTACCTTTGCGATTTCTTCTGGAGCCAGGCAGCCCCAATTTCCGAAATAATTATTCCAAAAATATTTGAAGTAATTAAGGGAGAAACTTCTGTTTCAGATTTGCTTACTGGGTCTTCTACTAGGGGAGGAGGAGAGTACCTTGGAGTTCAAAGTGCATGGCAGAATGCCCAAGATTCTTTAGGCTTCTTTTCAAATTATTATGCGACTAATTCATTTGATGCATTCAAATTAAGAGCTACCGAAGGTGTTGGAAGTGTACTTTGTAATAACTTTGTTTCCACAATATATCCTTCAAAAGTAGATATTTTAGATCCTGATTCTCCTCCACAATATACGGCATGGTTTGACGAGAAAATTTTCACTACTGCTACAGTTCCACCAACCTCTCAGTACAAGGTTTTTTATCATATTTTTGCAGGGAAAAATTTCGGAGCTTACTATAATGTTTATCTAAAGGCCCCACAGGGAAGTTCATTCTTCCAAACAAATCCTACATTCCAGGTTGCTAATGGATATATAGAAAGAGGGGGATTTGCTTCAGAATCAAAAGATTTTACGGCTACTTCAGGATATATGGAATTATGTGTGAGAGTTAATGAACAAGAAGAATGTGGATTTCAAAGAGTCACAACAGAATTTACTATTGATTATCTTGAAGGCCAGTATTTGAATGAACAAGCAAGTCAAACAAATATCCAAACAGAATCCCAATGTATTTCTGGAACTTCAAGTCTGTATAGTTTAGCTAATCCAAATCTGCAAGCTGGAGCAACGGAAGCAATTAACCCTGAACTCCAGAATCATGGGATTGTAAGAGTCTGTTCAACAGATAATCCGGGAAAGGGAACTGATACAAATGCAGGAAACACTGATGGAAGGTGGGTTGAAGTAGGAACTTGTGATAATGGGCAGGGTAATTTGAAATGCTACTTGGACCAAAATTCTGTTAGAGAAACTATAAAAGGGGTCGGCTTTACTGGGTTAGAAGATCAAACTCTTGAAGAAGCACAGTCTCTTACAATCCAAAATCTTCTCAATGAAATAAACCCTATAGATTTTGCTAAAGAATTAGAGAGGTTGAGAAATGCTGGAAGTTTAGAAATAATAAGGCAGATTGATGAAGGTTTCCTTTCAAGAGTATTCCAAAATTATCAGAAAGCAACTTTCCTTTTGTTGAGAGGAGATGCTTATAAATCTTTGATTGAAATTCCTGAACCTCCAGAGGCAACTTTCCAAGGACAACCCGGGGGAGCTGCTGAAGGGACGAGGGGAGAAAGTCTTTTTGGTTCTGAGGGTAACCTTAGAAGTGATGCTGTGAACTTATGTTTCAGTCTTTTAATAGATAGAGCGATTGCCGAGACTAATCTTAGAATAGAAAAGATTGAGGAGATTAAAGCTTTGCCTTTAGGGGAAGGAGGAGTGTTTTATCCTCAAGGTTCTTTCGGAGATTCTTACTCAGAAAACAAAGAATTCATAGATTTCCTATATGAAGAAGGTTTGTTGACAACAGAGGAACATGGAGATCTCTCTGGAAGTGAAGGAATTTTTGGAGGATTTTTTAATGCAGAGGGCAATCTTTTTCAACTTTTGGATATTTTAGAAAATTTAAGGAATTCAATTACTGTGGATATTCCTGTTATTTCTTCAGAGTATGTGAGAGTTTTAGATAGCGCAATTGAGTTAGCCGAACAGAGAGAAGGAGATTATTCAGATACTGGTGTCGCTGGTTTCATAGACGCCCTTTACGAAGAAGGACTTTTAATTGCGTCCGAATATAATAATTTAAGGCAGATACAACCTTCAACTGAGCCTAGTGATATGGAAAGAGTCAGAGAAATCCTCCATAATTTGAGGGAAGATTTGGAGATGAATGTAGATGCTTCAGTTTATGAATGTTCAAGGGAAGGGAATTTAAAATTCCCCTCTGACTGGGTGGAATCTGAAGGAATCGTACTCCCTCCTCCAAAACAAAGAGTAAATCAAGATTTAGCTAATAGCGAAGTCAATGGAAACTTGAAACTTTATTCTGGAATTGTTTCTGAAGCCTTCCAAACTTATGGCGTCGAGGAATCCATAATAAAAGCAATAATTCTTCAAGAGTCAAGTGCCAATAGATTGGCTATAGGAACTGCGAATGAAGTAGGATTAATGCAAATTTCAGAAATTGCTTTCCAAGATGTTAAGAATAATTTCAACAATGCGGTTATAAGGGGGGTGGACTCTGCAACCTATGAAACTGAACTTTTGGATCCAAGAAAAAACATCCATTTTGGAACCGCTTACTTTGCACTGAATAGAGATAGGCTGGAAACCCCAGGAGTTTCTAGGAATTCTTTAAATAGAATTTCAATTCTTGCATATAATTGGGGAATTGGAAATGTCCGAAATGCTTGCGAAGATAATCTTTTGGAAAATTGTCGAAATGTGCCTGAGTTTAATCTTCAATATGTATCTGATGTTTTGGCTTTTGAGAAGGGATTATAATTAAAAATTTGGAAGAGTGTATTTTTCTTCTAAAAGAAGTCCGTTTTCCATAACTTTCTCATCTACATATTTTGCATTTGGATTTGTTTCTCTGAATCCTTCAATGAATTCTGCTAAACTAACTTTTCCATATCTTCCTCTAAGTTCTTGCCTTACACAAGACATGCTTAGATTAGGTGTTGCTATGAATGAATTATCTTTAACTTCAAATGCCGGGCAAACATTTTTTGAATGTTTGGTTTTTTCTGCGCCGGAAGTTAAATTCATGATGGCATTTCCAATGTTTGCTAATTTTGCCCCGTCACTATTTCTTAAGTCTATTCTTGTTCCTTTTTTTGGAATTAGGTAAAAATCTAAATGTTCTTCATCCCATTTTGCAGGATTAACTTGTGGATAAAAATAAGTTTCATCAAATAAATCTACAGTCAAGATTCCAAAAGGTGCATCTTCTTCAGAAGTCACTCTTGATGAACCTAATTTACTTTGCAAATCTTGTTTGTGTTTTTCAAAATCAACTTTGACTCCTGGAACCATCCCAACTTTTTTTCTAGATAATTCTAATGAATCCCTGTTACAATTTTGAGAGATATCTTCTTGACAAGGAACTTGAACTTTTTGAGGAATGTAAAGTTTGTTTGAAACCAGAGTTGTTTTTCCAGTATCTAAATCAAATTGCCTTGTTGTGTCTTCTACAGGGTAAAATGCTACTGGGAGCTGATTTTCAGAAACATTCTCGACTTTTTGGGCACAGAATTTTTCCAATAATAGTAGCTTCTTCTAACCTATATTCATGCTCTTTCTGAGTTATTGCCGTAAAATTATAATCTGTTGCATGACCTTCGGGAAAATTTTCTTTTCCAAATCCTAAAACTCCGCAACCTGGCAAAGTTAAAGTCGCTACCACCAATCCTGAATTTCTAATAAAATCTCTTCTTGATATTTGTTTTGACATGTAAAATAAATTAGAATTTTCCTTATAAATCTTCCTATTTTGTTTTAACTATGGAGTGTATACAAATAATGCGGGAGAAAGGATTCGAACCTTCGTAGGCACTAAGCCACATCGGCCTTAACGATGCCCATTTGACCACTCTGGCACTCCCGCGCGATTCCGCTTCACTGCATATGATTCGCCTAAATACTATTTTAAAGAAATTTAGATATATAAAAATCTTTAGAATTATTTTTTTGCCTTATCTTTAAATTCTTGTTCTTTAGCTTTTATTTTGTCTTCTAAGCCAAGTTTTTCAATTAGTTCTTTGTACCTGTTTCTTATTGTAACTTCAGTTATTCCTGCGATATCTGCAACTTCTCTTTGAGTTTTCTTTTCGTCATTTATTAAAGCAGCAACGTAAAGTGCAGCTGCCGAAATTCCCGCAGGACCTCTCCCAGAAGTTAATTCAATTTTATCAGCCTGTTTCAAAACCTTTAAAGCATCATTTTGAGTTTTGGGTGAAAGTTTTAGGATTGAGGAGAATCTTGAAACATAATCTTTTGGAGAACTTTGTTTAACTTTTATCCCAAGTTTCCTTATAATAAATCTATAGGTTCTCCCAATTTCCTTTCTTTCAACGTCTGAAGCAGTTGCCATTTCATCCAGGGTTCTTGGGATATTGTAGCTTCTGCAAGCGGTGTAAAGACAAGCAGCGATTACTGATTCCATGCTTCTTCCCCTAACCAATCCTCTTTGTAAAACATAGTTGTAGATTCTTGCAGTTTCATCTTTCACAACATTTGGCAAATTTAAATAAGAAGCAATAACTCTTAATTCAGCCATTGCAAGTCTCAAGTTTCTTTCAATGGATGTTGAAACTCTTTCTTGCCATTTTTTTAATCTTAAAAATTTTCTTGTTTGTCCAGATTCTAAACGATAAATATCTGATATTTCTCCGACGTTGGTAGTCAAACCTTTGTCGAATTTTTGCATGCTTATTGGTGCACCTCCACGACCTTTCTTTTCTGATTTGTCGAATTTTCCTTGCAAATCTACTCCTGAATCAACCATTTTTTCTTCGACAACTAAACCACAATCATTACAGATGATTTCTCCAAGATTCGCATCATATGTTAAATTAACACTTTCACATTCTGGGCATCTTTTTATTGAAGAACTCATTTGTAGTTTTATAAAGTTATAGTAAAGTTTATAAAAGGATTGCATTTATAAACCTTTTGATTTTTTATATATTAAAAAGTAGTACTATACCAAATTAAAAATCCGATTCCAATAACTAAAAAATGTGACGCCCCAGATTATTATCTTTTGAGTCTTTTTGAATCTTTTTTCTAATGATTTTTTCCATAAAATCAAAAATCTTATTCCCCCAAATTAGAAATATTAGCCCATAAATTATTATCAAAAAATCAAAAATTCCTTTGAAATTATCATAAAAAATCTTGGTGTTTTTTTATTTTTAAACCTATTCAATGAAGATTCCGTTAACAACTCCTTCTTGGCTAGGTCTATTTGTTACTCTGATCTTTCCAACCTCTGTTTCTAGGATTGTGCCTTTTGTAATTATATTCTGTCTAGCTAGGAATCTATTCGAAGGAGTTTCAAGAACGTTCTTTATTTCAATTTTTTTAATATTTTTTGTTTTTGAATCATTCACATTTACAAATTTAGCGCCAAGTAAAAAAGTTTTTTTATTTCCTCCAACTACTCTTTTAACTTTTCTTTTTTCTTCTCCAGCTTTGACCGACTTTTTCTGTCCGGTCTTTTCGTGAAGTTTCTTTTTACGATTTTTATTATATTTTCCGCCAGATATTTTTCTTCCTAGTTTCATTCTAAAAAAATATTTGGGTGATTTAAATAACTTTGCATATCTTTTTTTAAATAAAAAACTTTATAAACAAACCAACTTAAAGTTTAACATGACTAATGGAATTGAGAGACCTTTGGATCTTTTGAACAGTTCAAAGAATAAAGAAGTATTGGTTCATTTAAAGGGAGATAGACAGTTTGTTGGAACTCTAGTTGCTTTTGATATCCACATAAACCTTGTTTTGGACAATGCTAAAGAAATGCAAAACAATGAAATGAAAAGAAGCATTGGTTTGACCTTTTTGAGAGGAGACACAATAATTTTTATTTCACCGTCTTCTGCGAGCTCAAAGAAAGAATAGTTAATTTTTTAACCTTTGAAGAGTTTTTTTGTTTATGCCCAAAATAACTTTTCTCGGAACATCTTATGCAATTCCAACTTCTAAAAGAAACCATACGTCTATCCTTTTAACACATGAGGGGGAAAATATTTTGATAGATTGTGGTGAAGGCACTCAAAGGCAATTTAGAAAAGCTAAAATTAATCCCTGTAAAATAACCCGAATTATGATCACTCATTGGCATGGAGACCATGTTCTCGGACTTCCAGGGTTATTACAAACTCTCTCTTTAAGTGAATACAACAAAACTCTTTACATTTATGGTCCAAAAGGAACGAGGAAATTCATGGATGATATAGGAAAGATTTTTCTTCATAATTTAAATTATAAAATAAAAATCGAGGAAGTTGATAAAGAAGGAAAGTTTTTGGAAATCGGAGATTTTTATTTTGAATCAAAAAAAGTTTCTCATGGAGTTTTGTGTAATGCTTATTCATTTAATCAAAAAAACAAAATTAAGATAGATAAGAAAAAACTGGCCAAGTCAGGATTACCCGCTTCAAGCATTTTACAAAAACTTCGGGATGGTAAAAACATCTCTTATAAGGGTAAAATGCATTTGGCTAAAGATTTAACTTTTGAAGAAAAAGGAAAGAAGATTTCTTTTGTTCTTGATGCATTATATGATAAAAAAATAAGTAATTTTGCTAAGAATTCTGATTTGCTAATTTGTGAAGCAACCTTTCATTCGGAAATTCAAGCCAAGGCTAAAGATAAGAAACATCTTACTGCGATGCAAGCGGGGATGATTGCTAAAGATTCTAAATCTGATAAATTAATTTTGACCCATATAAGTCAAAGGTATGAAAATAATTTGGAAAAATTGTTGGAAGATTCTAGGAAGAAATTTAAGAATTCTGTTTTGGCTAAGGATTTGGATAGCTTTGAGGTTTAATAGAAACATTTTAAATATAATTCTTTGTTGGTTTTATACAAAGTGAAGCTTTCTTTTTGAGGGAAAGTTACGCTAAGAAAACCATAGGTTGTCTAGCGCCCAGGTAGCTCAGCTGGATAGAGCATCTGCCTTCTAAGCAGAGGGTCGCAGGTTCAAGTCCTGTCCTGGGCATTTTTTAATACGAAAAAGAAAAGAAATTAAAGGAATTCTACATGATTTTTTAGAATCTTCCTCTTTGGCAAACCCTCTTTCCTATATTTGAATTAAGAATAAATTTGAGCTTAATTTATTAACTAGGAGAAAAAAGCGTCTTGAGAAGATGGTTTAATTAAAATTATCAATGATAAGAAGGGTGGTTTTTTTAAGAAGAATTAAAAAATTATTGGTGGATTTGAAGGATTTTTAAAAGGCTAGAGTCTTTATTCATGAGAGAAGTAAAAATTTGAAATTATTTTTAAGGGTAAAGAATTTGGAATGAGAAAGATTTACTAAAATTCTATGAAAACTCTTTAATACTTATTAATTCTCTAAGAATTGCCTCAAGCGGAGGTGGCACAGTGGTTACTGCAATCGGTTGCAACCCGATTTTTCCCGGGTTCGAATCCCGGCCTCCGCTTGCGATTAATCATACACTTCGGCTTAATGTATCTTCGAGAAGTTTATGAATATCCACCTGCGAATTTCACATGGCTTTCAAAGTAGTGCCTAAAAAACTTTAAATAGTTTTTAGTAGTACCTAAGCTATGGCATTCATAGTTAAGAAAAAAATTAATGACAATGAATACTACTACCTTAATGAAAATAAAAGAGTAAACGGAAAAGTAAAAACTAAGACTCTTGCATATCTGGGGAAAACTAAAAAAGAAGCGGAAGAAAAGATGAATGAATTTTTGGAAAAAATGAAAGATAAGGAAGAAGAAAAAATAACAGAAGTTAAAATTGAAAAGTCTTCAATGACAATCGAAGAACTTGCACAGTTTTGCAAATCCAAAGGATTTGTTTTCAGGTCAAATGATATTTATGGAGGTGTTGCAGGTTTCTGGGACTTTGGGCCTTTGGGGATTGAGCTATTTAATAATTTAAAAAATCATTGGTGGAAATTTTTTGTTCATAAAAAAAATAATGTTGTTGGGATGGAGGGAAGCATAATTGGACCAGAGAAATTATGGAAAGCTTCTGGACATGTTGAGGGTTTTAAGGATGTTGCAGTTGTTTGCAAAAAATGTAAAAAATCAACCAAGCTTGACATGGGGGAATTTGGAAAAGTTTCTTGCGATAATTGTGGAGGGGAATATGAAAAGATTGGGGAATTTAATATGCTTTTCAAAACAAGTGTTGGTGCTTTGAAATCAGAAGATGCTTATCTTAGGGGGGAAACAGCACAAGGGATGTTTACTGATTTTAAACTGATTAATCAGACTTCCAGAATGAAGTTACCTTTTGGGGTGGCTCAGATTGGGAGATGTTTTAGAAATGAAATTGCTCCTCGGGATTTTTTATTTAGATGCCGGGAATTCCATATTGCTGAATTGGAATTTTTTATAAATCCAGAAGAGAAAAAATCGAATTTGCTTGAGGAAGAAAATTTAGATCTTGAATTCAATTTTTTAGATTCTAAAACACAAAGGAAAAATAAAACTGATTTAATTAAAACAAACATAAGGGGCTTACTTAAGGATAATTTAATAGAAGAGTGGCATGCCTATTGGCTTTCCGAGCAAATAAGATGGTTGAAGGATATAGGGTTGGAAGAAATAAAAATTAGAGAGCATACAAAAGAGGAATTGAGCCATTACTCTTCTGGAACTTTTGATATTGATTATTCATTTCCATTTGGCAGTAAAGAAATTACAGGAATTGCAAATAGGCAACAATTTGATCTAATACAACATCAAAATGCGAGTAAAGAAAATTTGGAAATTTACGATGAGGGATCTGGAAAAAAGATTTTGCCAAAAGTTATTGAGCCAACTTTTGGTTTGGAGAGGATTTTTTTGGCATTGATAATAAATTCATATATGAAAAATGAAAAAGGAGAAGTGATTTTGAAAATCCCTAAAAAACTTGCACCATTTAAGGCAGCTATTTTTCCTCTTGTAAAAAAACCAGAATTCGAAAAGTTATCAAAAGAAATTTTTGAAAATCTTTCAGAAAATTTTAATGTTTCATACGATAATTCTGGAAGTATTGGTAGACGTTATGCAAGAAATGACGAAATCGGAACACCTTATTGCATAACTGTCGATGGAGATTCCCAAAAAAATAAAGATGTTACAATAAGAGATAGAGATACAACAAAACAAGTAAGGGTCAAGATTTTTGAATTGAGTAATGTTTTATCTAATTTAATCGATGGGAAAATAGAATTTAATAGTTTGCAAAAATAATCTTTTCAAAAAAGTTTATAAATATATAATTCTTAACTTATTTAACTAAATTAAAAAGAGGTTATAAATGGCAAGAGCTAAAACACCAAATCAGCTTGATGCTAAACTTAAATCACTTAAGAAAGAAGTGAAAAAGGTTGAAGCACAACATAAGAAAGCTGTAACAGCGGCTAAGAAAAAAACAGCTTCTAAGAAGAAGACTGTTAAGAAGACAACCAAGAGGAAGTCTACTGCGAAAAAGAAGCCCGCTAAAAAAAAGAGAAGGTAATTTTATAATCTTTTTTAAATCTCTCTTTTTGATTTTTATGATTGAGAATTGTATTTTCTGTAAGATCTCTAGAGGAAGTTCATCTTCGAGTAATTTAATTTATGAGAATGATAATTTTTTCTCTATTCTAGATAAACAACCTTGGACAGAAGGGCATAGTCTTGTTATATCTAAGAAACATTTTGAAACTTCTTTAGATCTTCCGAATAGTCTAGGATCTGAGCTTTTGGATTGTTTAAAACACACTGCTCTTTTGATCACTAAGAAGAATAAGGCAGAAGGGTTTCATATTTTACAAAATAATTTTGAGGCTGCAGATCAAATTGTGAAGCATGCCCACTTCCATGTAATTCCAAGAAAGAAAGGAGATGGGAAGGATTTCAAACAGTTTAATAATTAAATGTCTCTGAGGGGAATTTAACCCCCGACCTCCGCCTCATGAGAGCGGCGCTCTGACACTGAGCTACAGAGACCAAACAAGTAAAAACAAATAATTTAAAAGTTTTGAGGTTTAGTTTAAAACATGGCTTTAGATGATATATTGATTGGAACTTCTTCAGAAGCAGTAGTTGAACTTGGAAAGATTGGGAATTGGCTTGAAGCTCTTGGAATAATAGTTATACTTTGGCTTGTGTTTAGTATTGCTACTTTGTATTTTAATAGAAAAAGAAGAAAGATGATTGAAGAAATCCAAATAGATCTTAAGAGAATTGAGAAGAAAATGGATTCAATCCTAAAATTGAAGAAAAAATAATTATTTTTTTAAAGTTATCTCAATAGTTGAAACATTTTGTTTTTTACCATCTTTATTTTCTAGCTCTTCACTATCAATTTTAATTTCGCCTAGCTCGAGGTTTTTATCTTTCAGAAATTTTTTTCTCACAACTTCTGCAACATCTACTGCACGAGTTATAAATTTTCCCCGTGCCTTTATGGTAACCTCCTTACTTTCTCTAGTTGTGAATTGCATCACAACACTTGTTACATAATTCATGAAAGGTTTTGTTCCTATAAATACAGAATTCTCTCTACTCTTTTCTCCTTCCATCATTCTCTTTTTTTATCCTTTCCTGCTTTTTTACTTTTGTTAAGAATCCTGCAACTTGATTTCTAATTTTTTTACTTGGCATGGTATCTGCAAGCAAGATTTTATTCTTATCAAAATCTTCACTAAAATCTAAATCTTCTTCTAAAATTCTATTTCCTGTTCTTCTTATCAATTTGGACTTTATTTTTCCCATATCAATTTAGGATTTTTTATCTTTTTAAAATTTGGGGTGGGCTAAATTCTTTCTAAAGAGTCTAAGTTTTTTACACCTTCAATAAGGTCGTTAGTCTTTTTCAAAACTCCCCCTTTGCTAAGGATTATGTATGTTAGGTTCAACTCTTTGGCCTTTTTACTTGAATTTACTATGTCTTTTTCAGAAATTCTTTTCTTATCAAAAGCTATGAGGATTTTTCTATCTAAATCTTTCCTTATCAATAAACATAGTTCTTTATTAGAAAATCCAACTATCTCTTCCAGTTCAAAACCCTTTCCCTTTATGAAATTTTTAACTTCTTCAAAGAATTTTTCATTTTTCTTGCTTTTAGCAGTTTTTTTCACTTTAGTTCTTATAACTTTTTTCTTCGCTTTTTCTTCACTTTGTTCTTTTTCAGAAACCTCTTCATTTCCAGGAATTTTTTTCTCTTCTTTAAATGAATTTTTAACTTCTTCTTCAGAGAAAGTTAAATATCTCCAATAGATCTCATCATCTTTTTTGAATGGAAAGGCAAAATCTTTTATTGATCTCAGAGCTACACGGATTGCTGGTTCTTGTTCGGAATCTTTTAAAATTTTTTTCTCTTTTAAAAACAAGAAAGCATCTTTCTCTTTACTTTTCAAATATTCTGAAAACTTTTCTAATTTGTATTCTTGTCCAGGGAGGAGATATAGCGGAGAACCTCCAACTTTCATGTTACTTATTTTTATCTTTTTTTCTGAGAGAAATTCTGATAAAAAAGCAGATGCAAATAAAATACTCTGCCCTGTTTCTTTCGCTATTTCAACTGGTAAGCAAGGCCCTTTATTTGCAAAAGTTGAAAGAATTTTTTCTTTTATTTCTATGGTGCTCTGTGTTGGCATTTTTGAATTAGAAGAGGTTAGGTTATAAATTTTCTTGTTAGGTTTTTAGCCATTTTACCTCGTAATAGCTAATCCCTTCCTCATCATCTACAATGGCTAGTAAAAGATTTTTCTTTGTGCTATGTGCAACTCTATTTTTTGATGAAAAATCATGCCAAGTGAGTTTGTTAGTTTCTGAATCCACAAAGACAATCCATGTTGAATGTTTCTTTCCTATTTTTGAGCCCTTTGGATAAACCCTAAAATCCCCTCCAAATTTTAGGGCTGTTTTTACAACATATCCTTTGCCTCTTAAATCTTTGAAAACAGGGTACTTTATCTGAATCCTTTTATCTAATTTTATTATTTTTTTTATTAAACCCTCATATTTCAGAGAAACTTTTTTTTGGAAAATTTCCATATTTTTCTTTTCCAAAAGGTAAAGTGCTTCTGAAAAAGAATATTGTATTTTATCATTAATCCTTTCTCCAAAATTGCTTTTTTTAAAAAGAAAAAACGCTTCCGGAGAATTGCTTGAAATACATTTCCCAAGAAAGTGTGAGATAATTTTTTTCATACTTAAAAAAAACTAAAGTAATATTTAAAAGTTCCTAAGTCGTGTTTTATTAATGAATTATAATTTTGGAAAAATTGAATCTAAATGGCAAAAGAAGTGGGAAAATGAAAAAGTTTTCGAGTCAAAGGAAGAAAAAAAGAAGAAATATTATGTTTTAGAGATGTTTCCCTACCCTTCAGGAGAAGGATTACATGTAGGGCACGCCTTTAATTATTCTATTGGGGACGTTTATGCTCGTTTTAAGAGAATGAATGGTTTCAATGTTTTATATCCTATGGGTTTTGATTCTTTTGGGCTTCCTGCAGAGAATGCTGCAATAAAAGTAAATGAACACCCTAAAAAATACACTGAAAAATCGATAAATAATTTTATCAAACAACTTAAGGGAATCGGTTTGAGTTATGATTGGTCTCGGATGATAAGAACTTCGGACCCAGAATATTATAAATGGAATCAATATTTTTTCATTAAATTTTTTGAGAAAGGACTTGTTTATAGAAAAAGAGCTTCTGTTAATTTTTGTTCAAAATGTGATACTGTTTTGGCAAATGAGCAAGTTCATAATGGAAAATGTTGGAGACATGAAGACACAGAGGTTGAAATTAAGCAACTTGAACAATGGTTTTTGAAAACTACTGAATATGCAGAAGAGCTTTTGAAAGACATAGAGAAACTTGAATGGCCTGAAAGGATTAAAATAATGCAGAGAAATTGGATTGGGAGATCTGAAGGCGTGGAGGTTGATTTTGATATAAACTGTGAAGATTGGAAAATTTTCACAACAAGGGCAGATACAATTTTTGGAGTTTCTTTTATGGTTGTTTCAGCCCAACATCCTAGATTAATGGAGTTAGTTACAACCCAACAAAAGAAAGATGTAGAAAAATTTTTGAAGAGGGCAAGGAGCACTAGCGAGAAGGACAAAAAATTTCTTGAAAAAGAAGGAGTTTTTACAGGAAGTTATGCCATAAATCCAGCTAATGGAGAGAAGGTTCCGGTTTATGTTGGAAATTTTGTTTTAGCAGAATATGGTTCTGGGATGGTTATGGGTGTTCCGGCTCATGATCAAAGAGATTTTGAATTTGCTAAAAAATATAAAATTCCTATGAAGGAAGTCGTGGTCGAGGAAGGTAAAAAGCCTGTTGGAAAATTAGACAAAGCGAATACAAATTATGGGGTTTTAGTCAATTCTGGAAATTTTGATGGTTTGAAGTCTTGGGAAGCTAAA
The DNA here is from genome assembly GCA_040879765.1 of Candidatus Pacearchaeota archaeon. Lineage (GTDB taxonomy): Archaea > Nanobdellota > Nanobdellia > Pacearchaeales > GW2011-AR1 > JBBDJQ01. Next base: position 179,883 of record JBBDJQ010000001.1, read on the forward strand.
GAGCATATTTTAAAATATTTACAAGGGAAGAAACTTGCTAAAAAAACGGTTAATTTTAAGTTGAGGGATTGGCTTGTTTCTAGGCAAAGGTATTGGGGGACTCCGATTCCAATGATTTATTGTGAAGATTGTGGAATCCAACCAGTTAATGAAAAAGATTTGCCAGTTGTTTTACCTGAAAAAGTTGAATTTGGGAAAGGAAATCCCCTTACTAGCAATAAAAAATTTCTTGAAACCACTTGTCTAAAGTGCAAAAAGAAAGCAAGGAGAGATACGGACACAATGGATACTTTTTTTGACTCTTCTTGGTATTTTTTGAGATTTATTGATCCTAAAAATGATAAAGAAGCGTTTAACATGAAAAAAGTAAATTATTGGATGCCAGTAGATCAGTATATTGGGGGGGCTGAACATGCTTGTATGCATTTAATTTATGCCCGGTTCTTTACAAAAGCTCTGAGGGATTTAGGGTTCTTTGGAAAACAAAAAATAGATGAACCTTTTACCAAGTTGTTTAATCAAGGGATGCTTTATGGACTTGACGGGAAAAAGATGTCTAAGTCTCTAGGGAATGTGATTCTTCCTGAAGAAGCAAGCGCGAAATATGGTATAGATACTGCAAGATTATTTCTTTTTTCTGTTGCGAGCCTCGACAAGGATATCTCTTGGAGCGAGAAAGGAATTCAAGGAAGCCTAAGATTTATGAAAAAAGTTTTTGATTATTTTGAAAAAGTTAAAATTGGAAAATCTTCAAATAAAATTATTCACAAGACAAATAAAACTGTGAAAGGAGTAACTTCTGATTTGGATAATTTTAGATATAATCTTGCGGTTATAAAAATAAAGGATTTTTTTGAATCAATGTCTTTTGAGAAAGAAGTAGATGAGAATGTTTTAGAAATCTTCTTGAAAATACTTCATCCATTTTGCCCTCATGTTACTGAAGAACTTTGGGAAATGAGAAAAAAAACCGAATTTTTAACTTCTTCAGCTTGGCCTAAGTATGATGAGAAAAAAATAGATGAAGAAATTGATAAGCAGGAAGAGATTATGGAAAATCTTTCAAAAGATATAACCTATGTTTCAAATCTTCTTAGAGATAAAGAAAAAAAGAAATTTTCAAAAGTTTATGTTTATGTTTTACCGAAGGAAAAAGAAATTTATGAAAGTAATTTGGACTTTTTCAAAAACAAAACTGGTTTAAAGATAAATCTGTTTTCTGTTAATGAAAAGAGTATTTATGATCCTGAAGGAAAATCTAAGAAAGTTAAACCTGGCAAACCTGGGATTTATTTGGAATGATAAGCAAAAAAAGGTTTGATGAAGAAGATGGTTTGCGTAGAAGCTTGGATAAAATAAAGATTTTTTTAATCTTTGGAGCCATTGCACTTTTTGTGGTCTTGATTTATCTTTATATGGGAGAGGATCATAATAGCAAATTTATTTGTGGAGATGGAACTGAATTAAATTCTTGTTCAGATTTGAAACCCTATTTTTGTCTAAATGATACTTTGGTTGAAAGAGCTTCAGATTGCGGGTGTCCTGAAGGCTTTGAAGAAACTGATGATTCCTGCATTTCTCAATTCCAATCTACTTCTGAGATTATTAGTTTAAATTATGTTTTGAGAGGAGAACAAAAACAAATTGATTTAGCGGTTTATGATGGTGTGGCAAATTATGTTTCTAAAATCCCTAGACAAATTTACTATAAAGAAGGTGAGACACCAAACAGGGGAGATTTTAAAGAATCAAAGATAAACGAAAAAACACAATTTGATTTTATTTCTCCTCTTATAGTTAAGATTCAAAATTTAGATGATGATAAAACTGAACAAGCAAGGATTGCAGTTTCTTTGGTTCAAAATTTAGAATGGGGGGTTTCAGAAAAACCAAACTTTAATTTTGGAGACTTTGAAGTAAATTATTCAAGATATCCTTACGAGGTTCTTTATGAAAAACAAGGGCTTTGCGGAGAAAAATCTGAACTATTGGCTTTAATTCTTAAGGAACTTGGTTTTGAAGTAGTTTTATTTTACAATCAAATAGAAAATCATGAATCTGTTGGAATAAAATGTCCCAAAAAACATTCTTGGAAAGAAACTGGATATTGTTTTGTTGAAACTACTGGGCCTTCAATTATAACTGATTCTTCAATAGAATATGTTGGAGGTTTAATTTTGCAATCAAATCCCGAAATTATTCTAATCTCTGAAGGAATTTCTCTTGAAAGCAATTTATATGAATATACAGATGCAGAAACTTTGATGAAAATTAGGGATAAAAAAAGAATGAGTTATTTTGATAAGAAGAAATTAGAAAAATTAGAAGAAAAATATGGTTTGGCTGAAGAATATTTTTCTGGATGATTATTCTAAAACAGCTTTTATTCTTCTAACTCCTGAAGAAGAGGATTCTTCCTTTGTGATTTTAAAAATTCCCATATCTTTTGTGTTTTCTACATGAGGTCCTGTACAAATTTCTCTTGAGAAATCTCCTATAGAATAAACTTTGACAACTTCAGGATATCTTTCTCTAAAGTATGAAAGCACACCCGTTTTAATTGCTTTTGAATAAGGCATTTCTTCGTAACGTACTGGGAGTTTTTTCTTTATCTGGTTGTTTATTATCTGTTCTATTCTTTCTTTTTCATCATCTGTAAGTTTTCTATCAAATGAAAAATCAAATCTTAATCTTTCAGGAGTTATGTTGCTTCCCATTTGCCTTACCTCTTCTCCAAGAACTTGTTTGAGTGCTTTATGGAGCATGTGTGTTGCAGTATGATATTTTGTAGACATTTCTGAATGGTCTGCTAGCCCTGCAGCAAATTTTCCTTTTGATGCCGTTCTTGAAAGGTCTTGATGTTTTTTATTTTCTTCTTCAAAATCTTCTTCTTTGAATTTTATTTTTCTTATTTTTGTTTCTTCAATAATCATTTCTAAAGGAAATCCATAACTCTGGTAGAGTAAGAATGCTTCTTTTCCACTAAGGCTTTCTTTATTTTCAGTTAGTTTTTTGAAAATCCTCATTCCTTTTTCTATAGTCTCTAAGAACCTTTTTTCCTCTTTTTCGATTTCTTGAAGGGCACTTTTTTTGTTTTCTTTTAACTCTAGATAATCTTTTTCATATATTTTGAAAACTGGTTCAGCAACATCTTTTGCGAAATTTTTTATTTTTATCTCTCTTCCAAACCTTACAGCCCTCCTTATTAATCTCCTTAAGACATATCCTCTGTCTGTATTGCTCGGAACAACTCCATCAGCAATTATAAAAACTGAAGCTTTCAGATGGTCTGCAATTATCCTCATGGTTTTTTTATTTTCTTTGTATTTTTTTCTAGATATTTTTTCAATTTTCTCGATAATTGGTTTCCAAATTTCTGTCAGGTAATTATCATCAAATCCATTTAAGGCAGCAAGAGATCTTTCTACACCTCCTCCAAAATCAATGTTTTTTTGTTTTGCAGACTCATATTTTCCCTCTTTATTTTTTACATATTCTAGTAAAACATCATTTCCAATTTCAACCCACCTTTCATCCTTTGGGTTGTATTTTTTTGGAGCAGGAATATCATTTGGTGCCCAGTAAAACATTTCAGTATCCGGCCCACAAGGTCCTGTTGATCCAGCTGGGCCCCACCAATTATCTTTAAGGGAAGCAATTCTTTCTTTTGGAATCCCCACATCTAACCAAATTTTAACAGACTCTACATCTTTTTTCACATCTTTGTTTCCATTAAAAACAGTTACAGCATATCTTTCTAGAGGAATTTTTAAAACATTTCTATGGAACTCAAAAGTCATTTTTATTGCTTCTTCTTTCCAATAATCTCCTAAAGACCAATTTCCCAACATCTCAAAAAAAGTGTGGTGGGTTGAATCTCCTATCTCATCTATATCTCCTGTCCGTATACATTTCTGCACATTTACTAGTCTTTTTCCTAATGGGTGATTCTGTCCAAGTAGATATGGAACCAAGGGATGCATTCCTGCAGTTGTAAATAAAACTGTTGGATCATTCTCTGGAATTAAGGAAGAAGAAGGAATAACCTTGTGTTCCTTGCTTTCAAAAAATTTCAAATATTTGTCTATTAGTTCTTTTCTATTCATCTGAAATTTAAAGAAAAAAGTGTTTTAAAATATTGTCTATTCTAAAAATCATTTATGTATTCTTTTAAGCTTTTCCTGAATGTCTTTTATTTGGGCTTCTAAATCATTTCCAAAATCAGTTTCTTCTATTTCCAAGCTCTTTCTTGGCCTTTCTTTATCTCCCTCTACATTTTCTTCTCTAATTATTTTTGGAACTTTTAATTCTGGAAGTGATTTTTTTAAGAGCCTCATAGAAGTCACAAATTCACTCATTTTCTTATGGAGTTTGTCTCCAAGTTCTTCCTTCACTTCTTTTAATGAAATAAGTTTCTTTATTGCAAAATCTATTTCCATTAAATTTTTCTGAGAATATAATAAATCTTTTTTAGAATTCAGCGCTTCAGTATATGCGAATTTTAAGTGAATTAAATTTTCCTCTTTTTCCTTAACCATTTTTAAATTTTTGAGAAGATGTCTTTGTCTATTTTTTCAAAATTATTCTTCATTGTCTTAACTTCTTTTTCCCAAATCATTAATTCTTTCATTTCTTTTTCATTAACCTTTTTTAGATTTGTAATTAATGATTCTATTTCTGAAACCTTTTCTTTCGCCTTGCCGAATTTATGTAATCCATCTTCAAATTTATCAAGTCTAACGAAAACTGAATCTTGAGCTCCTTGAATTTTAGATGTTGGTTCCATTTCTCTTGTATGCATTTTTGGTTTGTGAAGATTGTGCATCTCGCCATCATCCTCTTCAGAATCCGCAGGTTCATCGACGTCCCAATCTTCGTCTTCTTCTTTTTCACCTCTTTCTCCCCGAACAGCATCCTTTATAGCATTCTGAGAGAATTTTTCTCCAAATGAATTTGAAGGATATGAGGGCAGTTGAGAAGGATTTCCAAAATCATTTGGTAGATTTCCTATTTTTGTTTTGGGCAACTCAGGTAATTTTGGAAGTTCGGGAACGTTTCCGAATTCAGGATTCATTGTTTTTTTCTCTTCTTTCTTTGAAAACCAGGACATTTTATATGATTTAAAATCTATTTTGTAATATATACAAAACATAATACAGGTTTAAAAACTTTGTTTTTTTAGTTTGAAAAACCGAAAGGTATTTATTTAAATTTCTTTTAAGTTTAAGATGTCTGCAAAAAAAATCGAACCCAAAACAAAACAAAAAGTTTTTCCAAAATCTAAGGATAGCATGAAAAAAGAATTGCTTAAAGAAGCAGTCTCGCTTTCAGTTGGAAGACAGGCGCAAGATATAATTGATTTTATTGATGATAAAAAGTATGTCAATGAATTTTTAATTGCAAAAAAACTTGAGATAACTATAAATCAAACTAGAAATATTCTTTACAAGCTTTCTGATTTTGGATTTGTTTCTTCCATAAGAAAGAAGGATAAGAAGAAAGGATGGTATACTTATTTTTGGAAGATTGAATCTGTTAAAGCATTAGAATTTTTAAGAAATAATTTGAAGAAAAGAATTGGACAAATTATAAATCAAGTTGAAAGTAGAGAGATGAAAACTTTCTATGTTTGTAATACCTGCAATATTGAATTTAATGAAGAGAATGCTTTGCTTTATGATTTTACTTGTAACGAGTGTGGAAATGTTTTCAAAATAAAGGACAATACTAAGCTTGTTAGAGAATTAAAGAAAAATTTGGACAGGCAGAAAGAAGAACTTTCTGTCATAGAAGAAGAACTTGGTGATGAAAGGGGAAAGGTTGAAAAGATGAAAGAAAAGGTGATTAAAAAAGAAGCAAAAGAAAAACTTGAGAAGCGAAGGGCTGCCAGGAAGAAATCTAAGTTGACTAAACCTATCAAAGTTAAAGATGTGAAGCAAAAAATTGCAAAACCTAAGAATAAAATAGTTAAAAAAATTTCTAAGAAACTCGCTAAAAAATTTGTGAAGAAAAAACCAAAGGTTTCAAAGAAAAAACCAAATAAGAAAAATCCTAACAAAAAGTCTAGGCCAAAAAGGAAGAGATGATGAGGAATTATTCTATTAATACTCGGAAAAATAGTTTTTGGGATTTTAGTGTAACTTTTTACATCATCATGGTTAATCTGATAACCTTTTTTGTTTTCGCTGTTCTTCTTTCAATAAATCAAAATTTCTTAGATTACATTGCCATAAAACCAAGCAATATTTTGAAAGGAGACTATCTTTGGACTTTTTTTACTAGCATGTTTATGCACGGAGGGGTATTTCATATTTTTGCAAACATGTTTTCTTTGATATTTGTTGGATCCTTGGTTGAAAAAATCCTAGGACCTAAAAGATATCTTGGCTTTTATTTGATTTCTGGATTGCTTGCAGGCTTGCTTTTTGTATTCCTTTCTTTGATTTTTGTAGCAGATTATAATACTTATGCTGTTGGTGCCTCGGGGGCTCTTTTTGGGCTTGTAGGACTTTTGGTTTTACTTACCCCGAATCTTTCAGTTTATCTTATGTTTGTCCCTATTCCAATAAAAATGAAGTATGCTGGCCCTGGAATCTTAATCTTACTTTGGATAATCTCGGGGGTTGCAAATATTGGCATAGGAAATACTGCTCATCTTGGAGGATTGCTTGCAGGACTTTCATATGGCATTTATTTGAAAAAGAAATTTCCAAGAAAGACTAAATATATTATGAATCATTTTAGATGATAAAAAAGAAAACTAAAAAAAGCTTTGGAATAAAAGAGAATTTCTTTTCAAGTTGGAAATTTATTAAGAAATGTAAAAATTTTATTTACATATCAATATTAATATTTTTATTATTTGCTTTTTTTGGTTTTTTTGTTCCAGCTCCTGAGGAAATTTCCCAGAAAATATTTGAATTTATAGAAGAACTTTTGAGAAGGACAGAAGGGCTTTCTCAAATAGGGTTGATCGCTTATATCTTTTTTAATAATCTTCAAAGTTCTTTCTTTGGAATGTTTTTTGGGGTTTTTCTTGGAATTTTTCCAATAATAAATGCGATTCTTAATGGATACTTAGTTGGATTTGTTGCCTCATTAGCTGTCGAACAGGAAGGAATTTGGATTCTTTGGAGGTTGGTTCCTCATGGAGTTTTTGAGTTACCTGCAATTTTCATATCTCTTGGGCTTGGGTTAAGGATCGGGGTTCTGTCAATTTCATGGTTCATTATAAAACCTATTAAATTCTATTGGAAAGAGAATAAATTAATTCTTTTATTGTTTATTTTATTTTATTTGCCTGCTTTGATAGTGAATCTTATCTTGGATAAAAAGTTTAGGAAATCTATGAAAAAAAATTATCCTGATTTTAAGAATAATTTGAAGAAAGCGATTTTGGCTTTCGCATTTGTAGTTCTACCTCTTTTAATCATCGCGGCGATAATAGAAGGAATTTTGATTTATTTTTTTTAGGTTTTTCTTATTTTGGCTGATTTTCTAGATTTCAGTCCTCTTTCCCTCATCTCTTATAATTTGTCTTTGTAATCTTATTTTCTGAGTTTTTAAAAAAGTATTAATAGATTCAATTGCGTCATGTGGGCTTGAACCCATTTTAGAATCAATCTCTCAAATCATTAATTCCAAGAATTATTAGTAAAACTGCTATCATTGTTAAAAGCCAGAATAACCCACCTTTGAAAAATTCCCAAGCAGCGTGCAAGAAATTAAGATTCTTCCCGAACAATTCCCAACCATATGCTGAAGATGCCCAAGAAAATAAAATAATTGCTATGAGTAAAATCAATCCCGTAAAAATTTCTGTCCACTTATTCATATTATCTTCTATAGGTTTTTATTTAAAAAGATTCTTGTGATTCAAAATAGATTTAGAAATACTTAAAAACCCTTGGTTTATGTTGAGATTATGTGCTTAGCAATGGATGGCTGCCTTGCAATACCTTTATTCTAGCTCTGCTTCACAATTAAAATGAAGAAAGTAAAAGATTTTTTTTGGAAACCTGGTATGTCTGCCGAATCTCTAGTTGAATCTTTGGGAGATGTGGGTTTTCAATCTGTTGAACTGAGAAATGCGGTGGATGTTATCCTTAGAATGAAACGTTCTAATTCAAAGATTTTTTTGACATTTACTTCGAACATGGTCACTTCTGGTTTGAGGGGTTTTTTTGCACAACTTTGCTCATTAAAAATTCCAAACTTCCTTGTTACAACTTCTGGAGCTATAGAAGAGGATATAATGAAGGCATTGGGAGAGGAATTTAGTATAAGTAATTTCTCTGAAGATGATGTAAAACTTCATGAAAAAGGAAGTAACAGGGTTGGAAATTTGATAATTCAAAATGAAAGCTACATGAAATTTGAAGATTCAATTAAGGAATTTTTAGAAAAGATTTATGAAAAAAATCAAAGACCTTCAACTTCGGAACTTTTGAAAGAAATTGGTTTGATGCTTAATGATGAAAATTCAATACTTTATCAAGCCGCAAAAAATAATATTTCCATTTTTTGCCCTGGAATTTCTGATAGCTCATTTGGATTTCACCTTTATATGTTCCAACAAAAAAACAAAGATTTTGTAGTAGATGTTTTGAAAGATATGGATGAAGTAATAAAAGGAATTTCATTTGATGATAAAAAAGGAATAATTTCTCTTGGGGGCTCCATCTCTAAACATTATGCTATTTTTTCTGCTCTGATTTCTGGAGGTTTTGATTATGGAGTTTATCTAACCACAAGTCATGCAAGTTCAGGTTCAATGTCTGGAGCAACTACAAAAGAAGCAAAATCTTGGGGAAAATTAAAAGACGACTCTGAGGCAGCTACAGTTATTGGAGATGTTTCAATTAATTTCCCATTGATAATGGTTTCCGTATTAGATAAAATGAAATCCGAAGGTTTATTGTAAATGGAAAAAGCAAAATTCATTCTTTCTAAGAAAAAACTTTCTGAACAGGTTAAATTATTGAAGGATTTAGAATTGAAGATTTCTTACAGTTATAAGACGAATAAAATAATTGGAAAGGTTTTGGAAGAAAATTATCCTGAAATTGATTTTTCAATTCATGAATTAGAAGAAGTTAATGAGATAAATAATAAATCGAAGATTTGGTTTTTCCTTCAAGCTGAAAATAAAGAAGAAATTTTTAAACTTTTGGAAAAAGGATTGATTAAATTTGTTGTTGATAATGAATTAGATTTGAATTGTCTTTTAGAAATTTTAGAGGAAAAAAAGATTAAAGCTACTATTTCCTTGAGGATGAAGTTTGAAGAACATAGGATTGGTTTTGGAAAATATTTTTCTTATGGAATGAATTCAAAATTAGTTAATAAGCTTATAAAAAAAATTAAAGACAATGCTTTTGTCGAATCTTTTGGGATTCATGTTCATAGAAAATCTCAAAATCTAAGTGAATGGAATGTCAAATCTGAGATTAAAGATTCTCTATCTGAAGAAACTCTGGAAACTATAAAATTTTTTAATCTTGGTGGTGGGCTTCCAGCAAAATATAGGAGTTTCGAATCTGGGAATTTTAATTATATTTTTGAAAGAATCTCTGATGCAATCAAATTTCTAAAAGAAAAAGGAATAGAGGTTTATATTGAACCAGGAAGGTTCTTGGCAGCATCTCCAATAAAATTGGTGACAAACATAATTCAAATCCAAGGAAAAAATATAATTATTAATACCTCTCTTTATAAATGCGCCTTAGACACCTTACTTACAGGAACTAAAATGCTTGTTGAAAATGAGCTGAAAGAAGGGGAAGATTTTTTGTTGAAAGGCAATTCTCCAACTAGGGATGATATTTTTAGATACAATGTGAAATTAGAAAACCCTAAGATTGGGGATAGGGTAGTTTTTATTAATGCAGGAGCATATAATTACACAACTGATTTTTTTGGTTACGATAAATTGAAAACTGAAATAGTAGAGGATTTTAATGCTTAATAAAAAACAAATTGAAGAAGTAAGAGAGCATCTGGATAGGGCCCAGAATCCGGTTTTCTTGTTTGATAATGATGTGGATGGATTGTGTTCTTTTTTAGTGTTAAGGAGATTTTGTCAAAAAGGAAGAGGATTTCCAATAAAGACATTTCCGGCTCTTGGATTGAATGAATTTCAAAGAGCACAAGAGCTTGGAGCAGATTATCTTTTTGTTTTAGACAAACCTCTAATTTCGGAAGAATTTTTTGAGGAAGCTCAGAAATATAATCTTCCAATTGTGTGGATTGACCACCATAAAACTTCTCAAAAAATTCCTGAGTTTGTTAGTTATTATAATCCTCTGGATAATAGTCCTGAATCTGAAATTGGAGAGCCAACAACTTTTCTTTGCCATCAAATTTCCCAAAGGAAAGAAGATTTGTGGCTAGCAATTATTGGGAGTGTGTCTGATGGATTTATTCCTGAATTTTATTTTGAATTCAAAAAAGAATATCCTGATTTAGTAAATTCTAAGAAAGATAAAACTGCTTTTGACCTAAGGTATGGTTCTCAACTTGGAAAAATAATTAGGATTTTGAGTTTTGCTATGAAAGATAGGATTAGAAATGTTGTAATCTTAATTAAATTCTTGATTGAATCTAAAGGTCCTTATGAAATTTTGAATGAAGTTGAAGGAAATGAGTTGATGCATGAGAGATTTTTAGAAATTGAGCATAAGTATAAGAGATTGATAGATGATGCGAACAATGAATTTAGTAAGAATCCTTCAAACAAACTTTTGTTTTTTAAATATGCTGGGGACATGAGTATATCTGCAGATTTGGCAAACAAACTTTATCATGATTTTCCAGACAAATATATAATTGTAGCCTATGATACTGGTTTTAAGTTAAATATTTCTGGAAGGGGAAATGACGTTAGAAGATTAGTGGCTGAATCTGTTAAAGGATTAAAAGATGCGACTTCTGGAGGGCATAGAGAAGCTGTTGGAGCGAGAATAAAGTCTGAGGATGTTGATAAGTTTAGGGAAAATTTAGAAAGAGAGATTGGTGAGTAATTTACAATAATTTTATAAAGTTTATTTTCTAGAATTAATTATGCAAAGAAGACTGGGTTGTCTCAACTGGAAACCAAGAATGGGTTTAGTTAACTTTTACCTAGTCTCAGCGCTAATTAAACACGCTTAATTCAATTCAATCTTTTGCGTCTGAGTTGAATTAAGATATTTCTATTTAATTTAGACTGGATTGTTTTGAGTTAAAAACCTTGAAATGGACCACCAAAGTGGAAAAGAACTCGAAGAACACGAAGCAGTGAAAGAAGAATTGGTAACTCTATTTGAATTTACCTTGGAATTAGAAGATGATTTCAATAATTTCATTTCGGATTTGAAGAAGATGAACTAATAGCTTTTACCTATGTAAACCCAATAGTCAGCCTTATCATTGGAGACTATGCACTTCTTGCCATTTATGCTTGGCTGATTTAGGGGCATATTTAGAGTTTTGACTCCATCCATCTTGGATTTTAATTCATCCTCAATTTTTTTTGAATTTTTCATTGGAACTAAAACCATTTTTCCTTCCTTAATTTTTTTCTTTGCATCACTAAATGTTTCTGCCTTGCTAATATTTTTCTCCAAAAAATTCTCTGCTTTTTTTAATAAGGAATTTTGTATATCTTCTAATTCCTTCTCAATAACTTTTCCCAAATCTTTTATCTTAACAGATTTTTTCTCATTATTATCTCTTCTAACTAAAACAGCTTCTTTCTTTCCTAAATCTTTTGGACCTAACTCAATCCTTATTGGAATTCCCTTTAATTCCCATTCATGGTATTTTTTCCCAGGAGTTATTTCAGTTCTATCATCGATCAATGGAGAATATTTTGAAAGTTGTTTTTTTATTTCATTTGATTTTTTCAAAACCTTTTTGTCTTTTTCAAACATTATTGGAATTATTACTAATTTATTCTCTGCCATTCTTGGAGGTAAAACTAATCCATTGTTATCTGAATGAGTTGCAAACATTATTCCCAAAGTCCTTGTTGAAATTGCGTAGGTTGATTGATATGCATATTTTTCTTTTCCGTTTTTGTCTTTGAATTTTATGTTATATGCTTTTGCAAAATTTTGTCCATCGTCGTGGTAGTCTGGACCTTGAATTGCTTTTCCATTTGGAAGATACATCTCTAAACTATAGGTTGCTTCTGCCCCTGCAAATTTTTCTTTATCTGTTTTTTTCCCAATCTTTGAAGGAAGAGCCATAAAATCTCTTAAGAAGCTGGAGTAAATTTCCAAGATTTTGTCTCTATCCTTATCTAAATCTTCACTATTTGAATAAGCATGGTGCCCTTCATTCCATAAAAATTCTCTAGTTCTTAAGAAAGGAACTGGATGGTTGAATTCCCATCTAACTACATTGTTCCAAAGATTTAATCTTAAAGGTAAGTCTCTCCAAGACCTTATCCATTTTGAATAAGATTCGTAAATTATAGTTTCGCTTGTTGGTCTTATTGCAAGCTTTTCATTCAATTTTTTATTTCCCGCATGGGTTACCCAAGCAACTTCTGGAGTAAACCCTTCAACATGTTCTTTTTCTTTTGATAGGGTTGATTCGGGAATTAAAAGTGGGAAGGCGGCATTCTTCACACCTATTTTTTTTAACCTCTTATCTATTTCTTTTTGTAAAATTTCCCAAATTGAATATGATTCTGGTCTAAAAACAATACATCCGGAAACTTTGGTATAATCTGCTAGTTCCGCTTTCAAAATTAATTCCTGATACCATTCTGAAAAATTAATTTCCTTCTTTGCAGACAATCCTTCTTTGTTTTGTTTTACCATTATATTAAATTCTCTCCATTTAATTCAAAATAAATTTCATTCACAAACTCTTCTATATAGTTTGATTCTAAAGCAAATCCAAGATTTTCTCCTGAACTTATTTTGAAATTATTTATTCCTATAACTTCTCCGTTTTTACTTATTAAAGGTCCTCCTGAATTTCCAGGATTCAATGCCGTGTCTGTTTGAATATAGGCTTCTATACCATTTATCCCCTCTCTATGAACGGCAGAGACAATTCCCTCGGAAACTGAAAATTGTAATCCCAAGGGATTTCCTATTGCTATAACTTTTTCACCAACTTGAATGTTTTCCGAATCTCCTAAGTTTAAGATTTCATAAGTTCCAGAAATTTTCAAAAGCGCCAAATCTAATTCTGAATTGTAGTCAATGAATTGGGCACTTTTTGTTCTTTTTTCAAAATCAATTGTTTGGATTGAATCTGCTAATTTTCCTGAAGAATCTGCCAATACATGAGCATTTGTAACAACGTATCCTGATTCCTCAATTATAAAACCTGTTCCTTGAAATCCTGCGGAAGTTCTTATTGTAACAACTGACTTAATTGCATTCTCTATTATTCCTGAAAAATCTGCGGAAGTTGAAGCTTTTAATAAAACTAGTTCATCATTCAGGCTTGAAAATTGTTCATCAACTATTCTATTCGTCTGGAAAAGTCCCTCCCCCAAGGTATCTAATTGAGAATTGGTGTTTGCCTCGATCGTTTCTATTTTATCATTCAACAAGTTGAAATTGTATTCTTGATTTAGGAAAAGCAAATATGAGAATGTGCTTGAAGCTATTATGAAAAGGATGACCACTGAAGTAAAACTTCCAATGAGCCATTTATGGTGTTTTTTTAGTGCCATTTTAAAAAAAGATTTTGATTGTTTATTAAGTTTTTGAGTAAAAATTAAAAGACTTTGATTCTAATATTAAGATATAAAAAGGGAAAAAATCTCTTTTTTTAGGGCGTATAGTTTAATGGATAGAATTTCCGGTTTCGGCCCGGTAGATGGAGGTTCGATTCCTCCTACGCCCGTTTTTAAAATATTTTCTTCTCTACAGTTTTGCACAATAAATAGTTTAATTTAATTCTAAACATTAGTTTTTTATAAGAAATTTGTTTCTTGGTTTGATGAAATTTACAAAGAGGTTTTGGACCACTACATTTACACTTGCTGGGACAACAATAGGTGCAGGAATTCTTGGATTGCCTTACGTTTTTTCTAAATCGGGATTTTTTGTTGGTGCTTTTTGGATCATCCTCCTTGGAGCAATGATGGTTTTTGTCAATCTTTGTTTGGGAGAAGTTTCTCTAAGAACTAAAAAAAATCACCAGCTTCCAGGATATGCAGAAAGATATCTTGGACCTATTGGAAAGAAGTTGGTTTTGTTTTCAGTTATGTTTGGAATTTATGCTGCACTCTTAGCCTACCTTATAGGAGAAGGGCAAAGCCTCTCAACTCTGATTTTTGGAGATTTATCTTATTCAGTTCATTTTGGAATTACTTTTTGGCTTTTTATGACAATTCTCTTGAGAGAAGGATTAAGAAATCTGAAAAGGGTGGAATTATATGGAGTGGTAATTATAATTTCAGTCATACTCCTAATTTTCTTTTTACTTTTTCAAGATATTCGATATTCAAATTTAACTACTTTTGATGCTACTAATTTTTTCCTTCCATTTGGAGTAGTGCTTTTTTCAATGCTTGGTTTTACTTCTATTCCTGAATTGAGATTAGAAATAAAAGGACATGAAAGAAAGTTGAAAAAAGCAATAATTCTTGGAACTATAATCCCAATTATTCTTTATCTTATTTTTACTTTTGTTTTTGTAGGAGTTTTAGGAAATACAATTGAACAAATTTCAACTCTCTCTTTTGGAAGTTTTGTAATTATTCTAGGAATTTTTACAATGTTGACAAGCTATTTTGTTCTTAGTTTTTCATTGAGGGATATATTTGTTTATGATTTAAAAAATGAAAAATTAATTTTCTTTTTTGTTTCCTTGCTTCCTCTTTTAATTTATCTTTTTGTTATATTCTTTGATTTTGTAAGTTTCATTTGGATTCTTGGAATTGGTGGAGCCGTTTCTGGAAGTTTTACTGGAATTTTAATTTTGTTAATGAATTTGAATTCTAAGAAGAAAGGAAGTAGGAAACCAGAATATTCTTTGGAAATGAATTGGATTACAATTTCTATAATTAGTTCTATCTTTATAGCAGGACTTTTGGCCTTACTTTTTTGATGAATTAGTTTTAAGGCTGTTTTTTATGCTTGTTTCATCACATATTAGTAAAAATATGCTTAATAATAGCTTATAATAAATTGCCTTTTAGATCCAATTTATCTTAATTAAGCCTTTAGTTATTTTTAGAGTGTTATTCACTTATTTTAGATTTAAATTTGGAAAAATATTCACTTTAAAATTTTTGTTATATTAACCTATTCAGATACCTATTAATTTATTGATAAATTTATAGGTTTATAAACAAATTTATAAATAGATAAAACTATTATCTTCTCAGAGGTTTTAATATGGATGATATTGAAAAGCTGGCTCTAAAAGTAATTAGAGAGGCTAATGAAGTTTTAGAAACAAAAGAAATTCAAAATAAAATAGAGATTTCTATTAGTAATATTACAAGGACTAAACTTTTTGCAAGACTTAATAATCTGCGTGGTGAAGGATCAATAAAAGGAAAATTTATTGGGTCTGGAAAGGGAGTCTGGATTTGGTGGGCTTCCGAAGCATTTTCAGAATTAAAAAATAAAGAGGCAGAAAAATGAAAAATAAATTTGGGGCATTGATTGTTGTTGTAGGGGTAATGGGAGTTTTTGCACTTTTTGCAGGATATTTTAATTTAACGGGATTTACAGTCAGCAAACAATCTCAAGAATTCAGTGAAATCTTAGATTTGGAATTTGAAAAAAGCATAGGCTATGTCTGGCAGCCGCAGAATCAGGGGAAACTATCTTATCTAAGAATTTCGGGAATGGTTGAAGGAAATGGAGAAGCAAAAGTATATCTGGAGAATCTCCTCATTTATGATAGTGTTAAGTCTTATGAACCACTAGAAAATGAGGTTGGAAATGAAAATGATGAGGAAACTACATCTTTTTCTAGGATAACTGGAAATGCCGTAGATGAGCCGTTAGAGAGCGCAGCAGAAAATTCAACCGAAACCTCGGAAGAGTCAAATGAAAGTTCCGAAACTCCTGAGATAGATTCAGAAGCTGAAGAAACAAATGAATCTACGGAAGAAATTTCTGAAGAAGTTGTTGAAGAGGAAGTTATAGAATCCGAAGAAACAAATGAAACTGGAACAGAAGAGGGAGTAGAAGAAACAGAAGAGATTTTGGAAGAAGAGGCGGTTGAAGAGTTGGAAGAAACTAATCTTGAAAATGCTACTGAAAGTGAAGGCACTACTGAAAGGAAAATAACTAATTTCAATCATGTTTGTGATGAAACTTGTGAGCTTGAGGAGTTTGATTTAAACAAAGAATCATATAATTTAAGAATTGAATTTTCTGGAGAAGAAACAAAGTTGATAATAAAAGAGATTACTTACACTCTAATTTCTATCTCACAAACTCCTGAAACAGATTCAGAAATTGAAGAAACAAATGAAACAGAAGAGATTGAGGAAGAGATTATTGAAGAAGAATTTGTTGAACTTGAAGAAACAAATGAAACAGAAGAGATTGAATTTATTGTTCCAGAAAACTTAAACTGTGAAACTTTCAAAGAAACTTTGCTTTGGAGCAGTGGTTATTCCAACAGCCAAGGTTCATTAAACTACACTTCTTGGTGGCCAAACAAAACTTGCGAAAATTGTTTTATTGCAAATGTTGAAATTGAAACCAGATTTTTATCTTTTGAAGATGCAAATAGAAACGCAGAAGGTTATGTCCAAATTTCAAATCCAGAACAAAGTATTTGCAACAACCCAGAAACTGGAACATATGAAAAATATCTTGCATATGAAACTCTTAGAGGGGAATCTCAAAAGAAGGGACAATATTGTGGAAACAATAAAAACCAAAACTCAACTTGCGGTATTGAATTCAATACAGATTACAGTCTTGAATGTTACGGTATAAAATCGTATGCAGATCCAAAGATGATACTTGACACTTTTAAAATTAAATACTCAATCTGTGGAGGACATCATGAATAATAAAAAATTAATACTCTGGGCATTTGCAATATCTGGATTCACAGCCTTGGTTTATGAGGTTGTCTGGCTTCGCCCTCTTCAACTTATTTTTGGTTCAACAATTTACGCATTTTCAACCATACTTACGACATTCTTCATAGGCTTCGCCCTCGGATCTTTTATAATCAGAAACTATACAGACAAAACTGAAAATCCTCTTAAAATTTTCGCTCTGCTTCAATTAGGAATTGGTCTTTACGGCCTGATAATTTTATGGCTGTTCACTCTTTTGCCATCAATCTACCTTTCATTAAATGTATCTGGTTTGCAATTCATACAATTCTTCCTGCTTTTCTTAGTAATCATAATTCCTGCAACTCTTTTTAGAATGATTTGGCCTGTTGCAAATCGCGCTTACACTCACACGGGAAAAGAAAAATGGGGAAAGGATGTTGGAATGCTTTATTCTATGAATTCTTTTGGGAGTTTCCTTGGCCCAATAGCAGCTGGTTTCATTATGATTCCTTTGCTTGGAATAACTTTGTCTGCAATGCTCACTGCCTCACTCAATTTGATTATAGCAATTGTAATCTTCTCTCAAATAAGAAAAATAAAAAAAGGAGAAAATGATAGAGATGGAAATTAGTCTTAGAAAATTATTGTTGGTTGCATTTGTGTTTTCAGGAGCCGCAGCTTTGATATATCAGGTAACATGGATTAGGCCATTGCAATTTGTTTTCGGCTCAACAACATACACAATCTCAATAATTCTCGCAGCATTCATGGGAGGCTTGGCTCTTGGCTCGTGGTGGATTTCAAAACACGTTGATGAAATAAAAAATCTTCCTCGTGCTTATGGTTTAATGGAAATTGGAATAGGACTTTACGGGGTTCTACTTTTGAGTATTTTCAATATGCTTCCAGGAGTTTACAACAGCCTTTACTTCCTGCATGGAAACTTCTACATTTTTATGTTTGTACAATTACTGCTTGTGTTCTTAGTGTTGCTTATTCCAACTGCTTTGATGGGAGCAACCTTCCCTGTTGTTGCAAAATACTACACAAAAACAATTGGAAAAGGCATAGGGGAAGTTTACAGTGCGAACAATATCGGTGCAATTTTCGGAAGTTTTGCTGCGGGATTTATTTTAATTCCTTTGTTTGGAATAAAAGCATCAATAATTTTTGCAAGCTCAATAAACATCTTAATTGGTTCAATCATAATCTGGAAATCTGATGAGGATAAATCTAGTGAGATAAAAAATGGATAATAAAACAATTGTGATTATATCTGTAGTAGCATTCATAGCCTTAGCTTTAGTCGGAAATTACAATATTCAGCAAATGCATTCTGGAGGATTTTATAGGACTCAAGAAATTTATGAAGATTTGGGGCCTGTAGTTTATTATGAGGAGGGCCTTTATGCAACTGTAACAGTTAGAGACTTGTTTGGACAGGGTAAATCTCTTTTCCTAAATGGAAAAGGCCAAGGAAGCTCTGGAATAAATGATTTAAGGGTTAATTTCTTACTTGCGTATCTTCCTTTACTAACAAAACCAGAAATTGAAAATGTATTAGTTATAGGTCTTGGTACCGGAACGACTTCAGGCCAATTAGCCAAATTTTCAAAAGTAAAAACTCTTGAAATAGAGTCTGAAGTAATTGGTGCAACAAGCTATTTCACCTCATTTAACCTTAACGTAATAGAAAATCCAAATCATGAACTAATAATTAACGATGCAAGAAACCATCTTTTAAAAAATGAAAAAGAATATGATTTAATCGTTCAAGAACCAAGTGATCCTTGGCAATCTTTCTCAACTAATCTTTATTCAAAAGAATTTTTTGAATTATTGAAAGAAGATCTTTCAGAAAATGGACTTTACATCAAATGGGTTCCAATTTACACTATGTCACCTGAAGATTTCAAGAGCTTATATGCTACTTTCGACAGTATTTTTCCAAATAACGTTGCTTTTGCAAATATAAAACCAACTGAAAATACTCCAGTAATTCTTGAAACTTCCGAGATAATTCTTGTAGGTTCAAAGAAAAATATAGAAATTTCAAAAGAAGTATTCGACCAAAACTATCAGAGATTGCCCTCATTATCTAAACAGGGTCTTGAAAATTTAAGGCTTTCTTCTGGAGAAGAGATTTACAACTTATTAATTTTTACTAGTGAACAAATGGAAGGATACGCACAGGATTCAGATTTAGTGACAGACAATAATCCAATACTCGAATTTTCAACTGCTAAAAATGTCTTGAATCAAAATCCGGGTGCGGTCATTGAAGATATAGAAAATTATTTAGAGGAAAAAAATGGATAATCAAAACAATAAATTTTACATTCAAAAAAATAAAGAACCTTGCTTGGAAATTTTTTCCAATGAAAGTTCCAAAGGTGCTGGATTTGGCTTAAAAATTCATGGAGCAAGGAACAATTTTGCTTCCAAAGAAAGATTTGAATTGTTGCCTTTGATTTTTGAAAAACTTTCCAAAGGAAAGATGTCTGAAGAAATTGAATTAAAGGAGTTCGAAAAAAATGTGGATTAATAATAAAAGAGGGTTGATAAAGAAAAGCGCAAGTATAGTTTTAGTAGTTATAGCTTTAATTTCTCTAATAATAATTTCTAACTATGCTTCTGCTGAGCTTTTGAAAACAGGAGACAAATCCGCCCAATACCTCAATGGAAACTTAACTTGTCAACGATTTACAGATGATGTTTTCTGGGGGGCTGTGGGTTCTAAATCCGCCTCTGCAACAGAAACCTTTGTTTGGAACAGATCTTTGGAAGCGAATGATTACGACTCTTTTGATTGTCCAGGGGAAAAAGGTTGTGACATCATTTCATTATATAGCAATGCACGATATTTGAATGTTGGAGCTGATGCTGAATTAACTGCAGGTCAGGCATATTGTGAAATGACTGATAATTCTTCTACTACAAAATATTTTGCTTATCAAAATGAAAGTGTGGCAACCTCTCTTGGACCAAGAATAGAGTGTGGAACAGGAGGGACCTCAAATACATGTACTATTTCTAACCAAGGCCTGAATGATAACACCTTCAACCATTCCGTTACATGTTTTGCTCCTGGAGGAGGTTCTGGAAAACAAGCAGGAGTTATTGATGCTTTCGACATAAGATATGACTGGTGTTGGACCTCTATCATCTATGATGCAGATGTTGATTTTGAGAGTCAAGAAACTGGAGAAACATTCACTTTCACAATTAATGTTACAAATCCTGGAGCAAATACAACCGTTAGATTGTTAACAAGAACTATTGGAGGCAGTTTCTCACAAACAGGAAGTGAACAATATTGTGCAAATTGTTCTCAGGAAAAACTAACATTCCAGGCAAGTTTTGGAACAACAGGAGATAGGGAATTTAAGTTTAATGCTACAGATGATCAAGGTAGTAGCGTAGAAGCTGGAGCAAGCACAACAACAAACGAGTGTCTTGACGTTGATAATGATTGTCAATTTTCAGTAGAAACTGCCCCCGTAGCATCAGGAACCCCTGTTCTTACAGATGAAAAAGTAAATGGAGTTACTTCAGGAGCGACAGAAGGATGGGGAACAAACTGGACATTTGAAGTGAATGTAAGCAATCCTGCTGATGGGGCAGGAGACATTGAATTAAACCTTAGTGTTGACTCTGGTTCGGGTTTTGTAACAAAGGGAAGTCAAACATGTGCAGATCCTTGTTCCACATCAACAAAGTTTACTTTCTTTGTTGACGACTTTATGTGTGTGGATATTTCTTCAGCACAATACAGATTTAGTGCAACAAACACAAACGGAACTTCAACCACTACACAAGATTTCACAATAGAAAAAGATGACGTCACAATTGAGCATGTTCAAGGCAATGGCAGTGTTTCAAACAGAAGCGGAAGCCAATCCACACCTTTTGGACTGAGGGTTTTTGACACAGATAAAGCACCTTCAGGAGAGTACATAGGAACAGGAACAAACATAACTTTCTCTGCACATACTGGTGTTAGTTATTTTACACATAACAGTTATATTGTTGAAACCAACTCTACAGGGCACGTAACTTTTAATTTTAATGCTTCATGTGAAGGAGATTTTTCAGGAGCTCCTAAGTTTAATACGGGAAACAGAACTTGGAAAGGTGAAACTTTAAGCAGTGCACAATGTTACAAAGCGACAACCTCTGATGAGTTTAATACTTCTGTTTGGGGAGACATTTTGCTTGATTTCAACAGGCCTGACGGCTCAAATAATTTCACGCAAGAAGATTCAATAAACTTCTTAGGTTCTGCAACAGATGATTGCACAGACGCACTTCAGACAACAGTTGTTTATAATGCCAATATTTCTCAGTCGGATGGATTTGCGTGCACAGATACAGAACTGATAGGTGCAAACGCATTTACTTGTGATTATCAAACTGACATAACCACTTCTGAAGGAGATTACAACACAACAATGTTTGCAAATTTCTCTTTCCATTACGACAACCAAACTTCAAATACAAACACTCCAGGATTGTTCCATATTTTTCCAGTAAAGAAACTTGAAAACCCAAGAGGGAATTCAAGTGCAGGCCTTGGTTCAGCAACAAACGGGTGGGGAAATCCAAACTGGAATTTTACAATAACCGCAAGCTCTGGAGATGTGAACAATATTTACCAAGTTGATGTACTCATGGATACTGCTGTTAATCCAACAGCTCCTGGAGGAATATGTAACGCAACTCAAGGAGGCTGTGTAAATCAAACTCCAGTAATTTGTGATAATTGTATAAGTCAGGAAGTAACTTATTATAGGAACTTTACCTCAAGTGATCAAGGAACATGGTTCTTCCGTTTTGCTCTTAATGATTCGGAAACTATAACTTCAGGAACAGATTTTTCAGTTACAGTTGAAAAAGATGATACAAACATAACTTATGGAGGAAGTGGAAATGATACAACAGTAATAAAAGACACGCAACCACAAAACTTAACTGTTCGTGTGTTTGACATTGACAAAGATTCATTCAATGTTACAGTGCCAAGTGCTAATGTAACTTTCAAACTTCTTGATTCTGCTTATGCAGGTGGAGAAAAAATAATTGGTTATGGTTCAACAAACACCACAGGGCATGCAACTCTGGATTTCAACGTTACAGAATGTACATTCCAAGAAGGTCAACAAAACTGGATTGGAGAAATAGAATCAAGTGAATCTAATTACAAACCAAGTACCTCAGAAAATTTAACATTGACTTTAGACTTGCCGGGATGTGAAGCGGCAATAAGTGTTGAAAATGTTTTAACACCCTCAGAAACTTTTGAAAATGTAAACTTTACAGTTAACGCAACAATTGCTGCTTTTGTTTCAAATGCAAATAATGTTAACGCTACTTTAACAACTCCTTCTGGATGGATTGTCGGACCAAGCACAACTCAGCTTTTAGGAACTGTTGAACCTGGCACTCCAAAAAAGGTTTCATGGCAGGTAAACGCAACAACACAAGGAACTTTCTCTGTTGAAGTATTTGCAGATTCAAGTGATGCTGGAAATGATACAAGAAATTCAAGTTCGTTTGATGTACATAAAGAAAGTTTCTTTGGAGAATACAGAGTTTGGGAGGATTTGAGTGCTTCAGATGCTGGAGATTGGGTTGGTACTTCGGATGTTATTGGTGGTGTGGATGTGAATCCTAATAATGATTTAGTTTATACTGGGATTGATTCGGGGAAGTTTGGGGTGTATAATAGAACAAGTAATGAGTGGGAGGATTTGAGTGCTTCAGATGCTGGAGATTGGGTTGGTACCTCACATGTTTATAGTTCTGCGGTTAATCCTAATAATGATTTAGTTTATACTGGGATTGAT